>JAVBPA010000073.1:0-5129 GCA_031549925.1 Eubacteriales bacterium | reverse complement strand
CTGTCATTTTAGTATCACTGGGAAGACAGAGACCGTTTGTAAAAAGATTTTCCGCTGTGCTTTTGTTATCTATGTAATCACATTCATAAAATACAGGCTGCATATGCATAGGCTTCCAAACAGGTCTTGATTCAATTTGATTTTCATTTAATTTATCGATTATAATTTTTGGAGTTATTTTCCCGGAAAGCTGTATAACAGTAAGCCAGCAATTACAATCTTCCCAGTCATATATAGGCATAATTTTAATAAATTCAATATTTTCAAATGCTTTTTTATAAAAATTATATATATGTTTTTTTTGTTCAATTCTTTTATCCAGAATTAAAAGCTGACCTCTTCCTATACCTGCCAAAACATTACTTAAACGATAATTATACCCTATTTCGCTATGTTGGTAATATGGTGCCGGATCACGTGCTTGTGTCGCCCAAAAACGAACTTTGCTTGATTTCTCCGCAGCGTTATTTCCATTGCATAATAACATACCACCGCCGCTTGTCGTAATTATTTTATTTCCGTTGAAACTGATAATACCGTATTCCCCGAAGGTACCGGTATATTTTCCTTTATATTTAGTTCCTAGACTTTCTGCGGAATCTTCGATTATAACGGCGTTATACTTTTTGCAAATTGATATTATTTCATCAAGCTGCGCACATAAACCGTACAAATGAACAATTATTACAACTTTTGCATTGGGATATTTTTTGAAAGCTCTTTCAAGCGCATCGGGTGAAATGTTCCATGTTTCAATATCTGAATCAATAAATACGGGAACAGCATTTATATATGTAATGGGATTTGCTGTAGCGGAAAAAGTCAATGACTGACATAATACGATATCTCCCGCACATACTCCCGCTGCCTTTAATGCCAAATGTATCGCGGCAGTTCCTGAAGATAAAGCTACAGATGCTTTGGTTTGTAGTTTATTTGTTATTTCATTTTCAAATTCATCAACATTTTTCCCTAGAGGAGCTATCCAGTTAGTATCAAATGCTTCATTTATAAATTTTTGCTCATAATTCTCATCGCTCATATGCGGTGATGAAAGATATATTTTAGACATTATAATACCTTCTTAATAAATAAAAGATTACACAATAAAATAATGATATAATATTTATAGTTATATGTCAATATTTTATTTATTTTTGTATTCATAAATAATATTTTATTTAAAATTATTATATTTTACTTCACTAAATTTATCAGTCCAATTACTTTCTTTGTTTCTAAAAAATACATTATTTAGATCATCTTTTGTAATTTCAATATTATCAAAAGAAATGGAATCGATTGGATATTCTTTTAAATATCCTTCTTTTAAATATGAATCAAATACATCTTTATTATGGGCTGTAAGAATAAATTTATCGTTCTCTATATAATAAACTAAGTCAACATAATATAAATCTTTGTATTTTATATTGAAAAAATCAATCGGATCAAAAGTAGCATCAAACCAATAATCAATTATTGAAATAGCACCTATTTCATCATTTATATAAATTCTTGATGATATAAATTCCGAATTAAATAATGTTGTTAAAAATTCCCGTGCTGCTTTATTATCTTTATATTTAGAATTATAGAGTATAAAATCCGGAAAGTTTTTAAATATTAAAATTTTCCCGTTTTCATCAACATTATAAAATTCGTTTTTTTCTTTATTATAAAAATCTATATATTCTTCATTTTCATAAGGAATTTCAATATTTTTATTTCTGTCGAGTTTTTTATTTAAATTAACATAACCAGAATTGCTTATTAATTTTTGACCTTCATCGCTCATTAAATAAACATACAAATTATTTGCAAATTCTGTCGCTTTTATATTTTTATTATTATAATAAATGTAATTATATATCACTAACGGATATGTTTCATTAAATATAGTTTCATCATTAGGTTCAATTCCGTTTATATTCAATAAATCAACATAATCATTTGAGTATTGTTTTTCCGTAAATGTATACATGTTATAACCTATTGCATTATTCGTTTCAATATACGAACTATTAGATCCTGCTATGGATAAAACAAGCTCTCCCATACCATCCGCAACATAAGTTTTATCAATAAGCTTTGTATTTCCCATAAATATATTCATTCTCATTTGCGAACCGGAATCATCATTTCTTTGGTAAGCTATTATTTGAGAATCATCACCTCCGACATCTTTCCAGTTTTTTATTTTACCGCTGTATATATCTTTTAGTTGTTCTACAGTCAGATTTTTAACAATATTATTTTTGTTAATTAAAAAAATAAAACCTTCTCTTGTAATTTCTATATTTTTTACATCTGTATCATTTTCTTTTGCTTTATTTAATAATTCATTGCTGTATGATACACCCAATAATATATCATTTTCACCTTTAATAAATTTTTCAAAGGCATCAACTGTTTTACTATGAGATATTTCATCATTTTCAGAACCAAATAAATTATTTAATGATTTATGTAAAACAATCATAGAAGTAGATCCGTCTATTTTGAATTTATCCCAATTTTTTTTCAAGTATTCTTTTGCTTCTATAAGCGTAATTTCCTTTGTTGTTTCCGCTATATAAATGCTATCATTTTCATTGTTATTCTCATTGCTATTTTTAATATCGTTTTGTTCATTGCTTTCATTATTTTTATCTAAAAATGAAATTGTACAAGCGTTCGATAATAAAATGGTAATAATAGATATAAAAATTAGTATAAAATTTTTTATTATTTTAATTTTTTTTATAAATAATTGTTTTATATTTTTTTCTTTCATTTGTCTGTACTCCTTAAATATATTTCAAGTTTGTTATTATATTTGTAGTATATCATATTTTTAATTAATTATATTGAAATATACCAAAAATATTTTAAATTTATAAAAAAAAGCGAGTGGAATAAACCATCCGCTTTATAAATATTTATTTTTTATGATTGTGTTCTGGCAATTTCTGTATTATCTTTTTTACGGTCATTCAATACCGGAACAGGATTAGGTTTAGATTCGTCTCTGTAATCCTGACCCTTATTAGCTATATATTTATCAATTATAGCATGAGATTCCACCGCGTTTATATCATGATTTACTTTGTTTTGATATTCAAAATATCCGTGATCAGGAGCAATTTCGTTTATATTTTTCAGTGATTCCTTACATGAAACGATTTCGATTTGATTTTCTAAAACTTGACGAACATAATCCTTTGTATCATGGAATTGTAATAATTTTGGAAATTCGGCTGGAACAAATTGCTGCCAGTTTTTATTTTCATATTTTTGCAATAGTTCAGAAGTTTTATGCAAATGTGATAACTCTTGATTCAAATGCATTTCCCATACATTTTTGACATTGGAATCTTTTTCATCTTGATAGAATGAATAATAAAGATAACATTCCATATATTCATGCATAAGAAGATTTTCAAGCCAGGAACAATTCGGGTCAAGAAGCGAACCGTACTGTGAAACATGCTCTTCTTCAATCATTGCGATTTCAAGATATAATTTACGTCCGCAATCATTATCATAAGTGTTTCCGATGTTATTATAAAAATTCATAGTTTGCTGTTCGCCTGCTGTGATAATAAGAGTGTTCAATTTTGTTTGGATATCAGCCTTTTTTGAATCTATATGATAAAATACCGTGTCATGAGGATGTCTGTGTTCAGCAATAGTAGGTCTGCCGGGTGTTATATCCAAATAACTTTTAGTTAACTTTTGAGCGGGAATGTTTTTATCTAAATCGAGTAAATTAGCATACCTATATAAATGATCAAAATCTTCCAATAACGCAAAATCCAATGCTTGTTTTACGTTTGGATCTGGTTCGTTTTGTGCAAGCCATGCTGTTAAATCGACTGCCACATGCTCGTAACCTATAGTTGTTTCAATTTGCGATTCGTCAAGAGGTTTAAGCCAATTTATATGTTTCTGTTGTAATTGTTCTATACGGCGTAACATTGCAATTTCGCGGCGTAAATCGTTATTTTCGCAATGACGATGAAATTGGTGACTAAATACAGCTGCTTCACATTCTATTCCGTTCATTAAAATAATCCGGATTTTTGTATAAGGATCAGTATCACACTTAGAATATGGTTTTGGATATACAGTTTTCCAATCCATTATTCCATCAATAAGATTCATGGGTTTTTGTTCAAATGGTCTAAACATAATAATCCTCCGAAATGTTAATAATCTTAGTATTTCATTATTAAAATTTTATATACCAATTTCGGAGTTACAAAATAAAATGTTTTCATATATTTAAATATTATTATAAAATCCATTCTGCCATTTATCAAAACGAATTTTGTTCCACATTTGATATAATGGGATAAAAACCGGAAAAAACCTATTTGTCAGCCAAATTGCGGAAGCCATCGGGAAACTTCCGATAAACCGTTTTTCACCGCATATTCCGCATAATATAAATTTTGCAGCTTCATTAGCCGGTTGTAAAGGTTTTGGTAACGGAAAATTAGATCCGATACGATTCCAAAAATCCGTAGATAAACCAATCGGATAAACTGTCATATAATGAAGTCTTTTGGGTTTTTCAAAACGGTAAGCGTCAGCAAAACCATCTAATGCAAATTTTGTGGTGCAATAAAGAACCATTCCTGGCAATCCAAATTTTCCGATAGCTGAAGAAATTATTGTGAACGATACTTTACCTTTTGTCTTATTTAAAATTTTTTGCAAAGTATAAAGGGGTGAAAGAACATTTGTTTTGAATATTTTTTCAATATGGTAATAATCTTTATTTTCAAATTTTTCATAATAACCAAAACCCGCACATGCTATTAAACAATCTATTCTGCCCATTTTTTCAATTGCTGTTTCGATCATTTTATCAATGTTTTCTGGATTTGAAACATCAAAAGATAAAGCAATTATATTGTTTGAATATAAGCCTTCGATTGATTTTATATTACGGGCAACCGCTATTATTTTTGTTCCTTTAATACGCAACAATTGTTTAACTATTTCAAATCCGAGACCGGAGGAAGCCCCAGTTATCAAATAACATTTATTTTCAAGCTGCAAAAGATAATACCTCTTAATTTTTAAGTATATAAATACAATTAAATTTAATATTACCTGACAAAAAAGAAATATTCATCTTG
>JAVBPA010000027.1:0-2730 GCA_031549925.1 Eubacteriales bacterium | reverse complement strand
GCTTTTTTGCAAAAAAGCCGCGCGTCCCATGTTTCGCCGAAAGCTAACAAAACCGGGCTTAACCCGGGGGAACTTTTTATAATTTCTTACGTCATAATTAACATAATAAAGATTTGGAGGAAATATAAAATGAAAAAGCATATTATTGCGGCTGTTTTATGTGCCGGAGTACTCGCTTCGATACCCGTATTTGCGGATAAAACGCAAAATGATAAAAGCGGCGAAGCGAAAACAGAAGATGCAGTAACAACAAAAGAAGATATAACTGTGGGAAATTCACTGTCTTACAATATTACCGATTCTAAAATAGTTGTTCCTGTATCGCCGAGAAAAGAAGAAGTACAAAGTACCGATAATTCCGAAGAACTCGAAAAAGTTATAAAAAAAGCAAAAACGATAATCGGAAATACAGAGGATTATGAACAATTTAATAATAGCGTAAACAGTTACGGCGATATTACATATTATCACCTGTACTGGAACAGCAGCAAAACAGATAAACCCGATATCGATGTAACAATCGGTGCGGACGGAACAATTTATACGATAAATTATAACAGAAAAGATTATGTTTATTCTTCCACATACAAAATACCTGAAATAACAAAAACAACCGCGCTTGAAACAGCTTATAAGTATACGGAAAAAGTGAATCCGGAAATTATTAATTTAATATCAAAAAAATACGCGACCGTATCATACAGCAGCGGAGGACATTACTATGTTAATTTCTATTCAACATATAATAACCTTTTGATTACA
The DNA here is from genome assembly GCA_031549925.1 of Eubacteriales bacterium. Lineage (GTDB taxonomy): Bacteria > Bacillota > Clostridia > Oscillospirales > CAG-272 > JAVBPA01. The sequence continues at coordinate 1,968 of JAVBPA010000027.1, read as the reverse complement.
AATAATACCATTTCCGTAACATTAACCTCAAACGGAGATGTTATAAATTATTCAAGTTATAATATAGCGAAAAACGTAAGTAAACCTTCTGCTCCGAAATTACTCGGTTCAGCTGCTTTAGCGGTTTTTAAACGTGAAATACCTTTTGAACTTGTATATAAAACATACTTCCCGGAAAATTCAGATAAAGCTCAGGTAAAGCTGGTATATCAATTAAATAAGGATTACAGAACAAAAGCGGTCAACGCCGAAACAGGGGAAGTATATAATACAGTCAACGAAAACAATCAATATATTCCATATTCATTTGGTTCTGAAACCGAAAGAGCAAGTAAAGCATCCGATTCAGCGGAAGAAAACTACAGTTTGTCTCCGGCGGAACAAAAAAATGTTGACGAACGCGCAGACTTCATAGCGATAACCGAAATCACAAAAAAAATACAAGAAACAGCAGAATTTGATGTACCCGAATTAAAACTGACAAATTCAAATTTATATTACAACGAATCGTTTTATACAAAAGATATAACATATATACGTAATTTGTATTATAGCTATACAAACGACAGCGGATATTTAAACGCGACAGTCAATGCGAAAACGGGCGAAATTTTAAGTATTAATTATTACGATTATAATAGAGCATACGGCGATAAAAAAGCGGCAGAATATCCTTACACGCAGCTTGACAGCAAAAAAGCGGCAGAAGAATTTTTAGTAAAATATTATAAAGATAAATTCGCGGAATATAAAGCCGAAGAATTGACTGAACACAAAGCCGATGAAAACATATACAGCTATTATTTTAATTACTACAGATATGTAAACGGAATAAAATTCTTAAATGATGTAATAAGTATATCTGTTGATCCGCAAACGCTTAAAATAAATAACTTTTACATAAGCTACAGCGGAGACGCAAGCTTCCCATCGCCCGATAAAAAAATAACAGCAGAAGCGGCGGTCGATAAATATTTTGCGGTAACAGGAATTAACGCATTTTATGTTACAACTTTGCAAAAAAACGAAGATAATAATTTGGTATTAGTAACAGATAATCATACCGGTAAACAAAAGACATTAATACCGGTGTATGCATACAGTGAAAATTTCATAATCGACGCATTAACCGGAGAAGCAATTAACGGCTATAACGGCGGAAAATACGAATTTACAGAAACAAGTTACTTCAAGGATATAATTTTCGGCGATATAAAATCAAGCGTATACAGAAAGCAAATCGAAATACTAGCTGACATGGATATAATAAAATCCGATGTAAATTTCTTTCCTAGCCGTAATATCACGCAAAAAGAATTTGACGAAATTTTAAGCAAATTATATTATAAAAATTATAATTACGGTTCATCAGTTTTAAAAACGATCATTGAGGAAGAATCAAATATAACCGCAGATTATACCGATAAAGCGAATATAACAAGAGAAGAAGCTTTAAAAATAATAGTAAATGCTATGGGATATAAAAAAATAGCAGAGCTTAAAGGAATATTCAATTGTCCTATAACTGATAGTGCTTTGGTTGATGAAGAAAATGTCGGATATATATCGATAGCCTGCGGATTAGGTTTGAATATATTCGGAGAAAAATTAGATCCCAAAACTCTTCTGACAAGAGAAGAAGCAGCGGCTATCATATATAACTGTTTATTAAATAATTAATTTCACAAAAGTTTTGCGGAGCTTTTTCAAAAGCGACCGTATCCTAGCGTCCCAGCATCCCCGCGTCCCCGAACTTCCGTTCTGAAAAAACGGAAGTTATTTTTTATTAAGTATTTATTTATTTTTATATATATGATATAATTTAATTCAAATTTATTAATTTTGAAAAAGATACAATATGAAAAAAACGATAAGATATACTGTTCTAATAATAATTTTATTTACAATGCCATTTATTTCATCCTGTAAAGAAAATTTAAATGAATATACTTTTTTCGCAATGGATAC
>JAVBPA010000118.1:0-10011 GCA_031549925.1 Eubacteriales bacterium | reverse complement strand
ATATATTGATGTTCGCATTATTATTATTAAAAAAGCAAGTTTTTCTCTTTCAACTGATTGATAAAAATATGTATAGATAATAGATATTCCGGCAAGCAGGGAAGCAGGGCAATATAATCTCAGAGCGTTTATTCCTATCGATTTTGTTGTGGCAGGATCAAGACCGAAAAATAAACAAATATTTTCCGCAAAAAATACAATAAATATTGTACATATGGTACCTAATGTCAATCCCCATTTCATAGAAAGATGAATGGTACTGCGTTGTGCAGTATAGTTTTTTTCTCCGAAAAATGTAGCGCATAATGGTTGTATGACAGAACCTAATCCTTCATAAACTGATAATAAAACATATGAAACATTAATTACTACATCAAATACCGCTAACCCTCTGGCTCCGTCTATTTTTATTAATAAGTTGTTTACAGTTATAAAAAACAAAAATTGGAAAACATATTGAGAAGAAGAAGCGAATCCCGTTTTAAAATACTTTATCATCGAAAAAAATTGAGGTTTAACCAATTTTATTTTCAATGTGGATTTTCGAAAGAAAATATGCGGTAAATATATTATAATAGCAACGATTTTACCTATAACTGTAGCTGCAATCGCCCCTTTTACTCCGAAATTTAAAATGATTACAAATACAATATTTAACAATATATCGACTGAACTGCCTGCCACGAAACCTATAGAAGCTAATTTCTGATTGTCATCGCAGCGTATATAATAATATAGTAAAAAATTTATAAAAAATAATGGTGCGCTCAAAAATAATATTTTAGCGTAATTATATACCATGCTATACAGAGCACCGTCCGAAGGAGTTGTACCCAATACGGCTAATATCTGTTTTAGAAATAAACTTCCCAAAGCTCCGATAGTAATACTAAAAAAAAGTGTCATATAGAGCATTTGCATAAAATTATTTTTTGCTTCGGAAGCTTTTCCTTCTCCCATTAACTTTGTAAAACCTACTGATCCTCCAATTGCGATTCCAACGTCAAAAACATTAAAAACCATAAAAATCGGAGAAACTAAACCAATAGCTGCAAGCCCGGTTTCACCTATTTTCGCTCCGATAACTACAGCGTCAACTATATTACCAAGTGAAAGAACAATCGAAGCTGTAACAGAAGGGATAAAAAAACGATAAAACATTCTTTTTGTAAAATATTCGTTTTTTGATTGAATTTTTTGATTCATTAATCTGCTACTTCCCCCGACCACAATTTATTAAAAAATATAGGGTTCATTTCTGTTTTATTTATTCGGATTCCCTTAATTCCTAAATCTTCCTCGCGGTTTATATATTTAATATAGTCAGGTAATAACTTAAAAAATTCCCATTTCATATAATTATCAATATCATTTATTATCGATTTTGACATATGTAAATCAAAAGTATCGCCGTTTATTTCGCATCCGACCGAAAAAGCGTAAGCTTTATTTTCGTTATATAATAATATTCCTCTTAATTTTAGATCATTAAAATATTTAAAAGCTTTTATAGAAGATGTATCATCTTTGACATTAGGATCGGTATTGCGTTTTTTTATCCACAAGTTTGTAATTTCAGTAATTAAATTAATATTTTCCGAATTAATTTCTACGATATCCCAATCGCATATCTTTTTTGCTTTTTTTATTTTGTTTCTTAAATTTCCGTATTTACTACCATATAAATTTATTAATTCATCTTTTGAATATATATATTCCCAGTCGTTTCTTGCTTCTATAAAATTAAATTTATCGGGAAAATATTTTTTTGTAAAATTTAAATCCTCTTCTCTCATATAACGAAAAAAAGGTTTTTCTGTTTTTAATAATTCATTTATTATAATCATCTTTTTTTCATCGCTTCCGCACGGAAAAAAATAATCTGATTTTTCACGGTCACTTCTTTTAATTAAAAATACATCGTCGTCAATGTATACCGATAAATTATTACTATATTTCCATAAAAATAAAGCGGAAAAAGAATGAGATGAAGTTTTATGATTATATTTTTTTCTTATTAATTCTATTGAATCACGTTGTTGTATTACAATTTCATGAAATATCATAAACACCTATAAATTTACAATATTTTTTATAGATACTAATTTAACGTCAAATAAAAAACAACAAATGTATTAATTAGTTGGTAAATTTTAATAAATTATAATACAAATGATAACACATTAATTCTTATAAATCAAGTGTTGGGAAAATAATAATTTATATTAAGATTATTTATATTGACAAACAACAATTGTTTTGCTATAATATCAGGGGCTTTGAAATATAAAAAGAATTTCCAGCCAGATTTATTAAAAAGCATTTTAATAAAATTTTGCATTAAAAAATCGGTTACAAAATTAAATCTTTCGGCTAGGAAGATGTCCCGAAAATTTTTTTGATTAAAAATCATATCAAAAAATTGTAAAATTGATATTTACTCTTATAGTTCAATTCGCAGAGGTATCCCTTATAAGGATTTATCGGGTTATAAATATGCAATATGCTTCCGTGGCGCAGTCGGCAGCGCGCGTCCTTGGTAAGGACGAGGTCACGAGTTCGAATCTCGTCGGAAGCTCCATAAAACCCTTGATATGAGCGGCTTTTCGTGTTTTTCACTTGAAAAGAACGCTCATTTTTTATTTTATTTCGAACCGAAATGGCGATAATTTTGGTATGTATAAACATTTACGATTTTGTATAAAACTCTGTTGATCTATTTTCAAAGCTTATATTTCAAAATTTTGTTACTCAGATATTTTAGCAGTATTTAATAAAAATAATTGCAAAATTTGTTTTGCTAAATCGGGATTCCCTTGAAGTGCTTGAAGTGTTGCCTCGACATCGAGGCTTTTTTATTTCCCTCAACGCATAAATGACGGTTTTTCACTACTGTCAATGTTAAACTATGCGAATGCAAAGTATTTGCAGGTATTGTTGGTACAAAGAGCAAGTACATCTCCATGCGTTGTGGATTATTATATTTTTATGATGTCATGGGGATTTCCCTTTTTCAATTTAGTTTTAAAATAAAAACGCTTCTCCGAAATTTCAAAAAACATAATAGACGTAAAATTGATTATATGGTATACTGTATTACAATAAAATTATTAAATACCTCGCTTGTGTTTTGTATAGTTGAGCGAGAGTTTTATATTAAAAGTGAGAAATATATTATGCCAACAACCAAAACGGGATGGGAATTTGAAAAAAGAGTGCATTTTGATGAAATAGTAACGAATTATGATGAAATACGTCCTAATTATCCTGATAAATTGTTTGAAGATTTAATTGAGTATGCCGGAGCAGGCGCAAACAAAAAAGCTCTTGAAATAGGTGCCGGAACAGGAAAGGCAACGCTTCCTATTCTTGAAGCTGGATATAGTGTAACGGCTGTAGAACTCGGTTCTAATATGGCGGCGTTTTTATCGGATAAATACAAAAAGTATAAAAATTTTAATGTTATTGTTTCCGCTTTTGAAGAGGCAGATGTGGAAGAAAACTCATATGATTTAATCTACGCTGCTTCTTCTATCCATTGGGTTGATGCGAAAATTGGACTTCCCAAAATTAAAAATCTTTTAAAAAATGAGGGGACAATTGCTTTACTGCGGTATAATTTTTCTTCGGAAAATGATGAGAGTCTCGATGCAGCATATGAAAAATATTTCCGAACACATTATTTATCAAGCAGAAAGCCAATAAAAAAAACGCACAACGATCTCAAAAACCCGGATGGTTTTTTAGGGAGATACGGATTTAATGGTTTGGATGAATATAATTTTAAAGATATTACATTGAATTTTTATGATACAGAAATAATCTACTCAGCAGAAGAATATATCAAATTATTTGAAACAATGGCTGACCATAGAGATTTACCTGAAAAGAACAAAGCAGGATTATATAATGAAATAATAAAAATCATAAATCAAAATGGCGGAAAATATAAAATGGATTATATTTTCCAAGTATATATGGGGAAAAAATAAACACAATGCTGTATTGAAAAATTTTTCTTTCTTGCATATAATTAATGGAATTATCAACAGTATGACTCAAACATATTTCAGATCAGCGGAAACATGCTGTTCCAATTTGTTTTTTAGCATAATATGTCGTTAAAATTCTGTTTTCAAGTTATATGGAAACTAAATCTTTTCAAAAAAATAGCAGTTATGTTTATACCCAAACACCCCAAATTTATTATCGATTTTCCGAATTAGATAAGTAAATAAGTAAAAAAAGTCAGGTTATCAATTGAAAGTATGGGCAATACTCCGTTCTCCGAAATATACTGAAATATACAGTTTTAACAATATTACCGTGTATGTTAAAAATTCTGTTTGTGTTTCCATACACGCGGAATTTGACGATAAGGAGAACATGGTTATGCCATATTGTTTTTGTAATGATTCAGATATCTCTTATAAAATACGAAATATGATTTTGGGTTCGAATTAAAAATATAAATAAAAAAATGTATAAGATGTACAGGAGGACAAGTTTATGAACCCCATTCCGCTTGGCGTATACCGCCACTATAAAGGCAATCAATATGAGGTTGTCGGTTTTGCTAAGCACAGCGAAACCCTTGAAGATATGGTCATTTATAAAGCACTGTATGGTTTGCGCGGAACTTGGGTGCGTCCTCTTTCCATGTGGGAAAATCTAATCGAGATAAATGGCAAGACAGTTAAGCGGTTTGAATATATCGGCGATGAAATTGAGTCTGATAAACAACATGATTTAAATGAAGCTTTCCGTTCTATAGAATCTACCAAAAACAAATGTGAAAAAGCATTGCTGAAACTACGCGAGGGAACTCCGCAGCATACACTGACAAAACGGAGGATCGAAGCGTTTTATATAGCTCTGGAGCTGATAAAGAAAGAAATGCAAGAGGTTAATGGTAGTTAAACAATTTTTATAGTGGTTAATGTGTGAAAATAATTTTATCGGAGTTTCGAAACATGAAACATAGTTACAAGTATGGCTGGTCACATTGGGTTTTTGCAATAATATTCTTTTTTATGTCGGGTTATCAATTGCACCTTGTAATAACAGGTAATCCTCAAACTTTTGTTTTGCTTTGTTATGTTTTCTCCATATTTTGGTTGGGATTGGGTATCAGAGAAATCTATTTCTATTTTTCTGATAAAAGAAATATGAAATAACATCTATTATAAGCAATGTTCGCCGTTACATTTTTTATTTTTCCATAAAGAATAATATGCTGCCGGACTAATTAACTTAAAATATAGTAAAAATATCATTTGAAAAAATAAAAATGAAAAATGAGGAAGAACCAATGGAATATAAAGAAACGCTTACAACAGAACGCCTGATATTACGAAAACCCACGACGGACGACCTTGAAGCGTTCCAATCATGGTGCGGAAATCCTGAAAACACGCGCTATATGTCGTTCGGACCGAATACGGAAAAACAAACGCTGAATTGGCTTTTACAGAGTAATCCATGCAAGGATTTTGCCGTGGTTCTCAAGAAAACCAATGCGGTAATCGGGAGTTGCGGTATCTATCCGAATGATGCAAACGAAACCGGAGAGCTCGGTTGGATTCTTCATATGAACCATTGGAAACATGGCTACGGAACAGAACTTGGTGCGGAGCTTATCCGCTACGGTTTCGAGGATTTGAGGCTGCGCCGCATAACCGCGCCATGTGCTGCCGTCAATTACGGCTCATACAGGGTAATGGAGCGAAACGGTATGCGAAGGGAAGCATTACATATCAAAGCGTTTTGGGCGCGGAAAGATAAGGAGTGGATTGATCGGGTTGAATATGCCATTCTTGCAGAGGAATATTACAAAAAGCAGCAATTCGGAAACTTTTGGGTAAAAATAGATAAACTTATCGCAGATTCAGAGGTTTTTATCGACCATCCGAAAGGAAGTAAACATCCTCGCTTCGATTTCGTTTACCCACTTGATTATGGATACTTGAAAGAAACAACTTCGCCCGATGGCGGAGGAATTGATGTTTGGTTTGGCAGCGACGAGCGAAAGGTTTGCGATGCCGTTATTTGCACGGTCGATGTGCTAAAAAAAGATTCTGAAATCAAACTGCTGATTGGCTGTACCGAAAATGAAAAATTGATTGCTTTGCAAACTCATAACGATTCGGAATATATGAGCGGTTTAATGATTCGGAGGATTGAAAATTGAAATGAGAGCGGATGTACCAGAATTAGTGTTTCCAACACGCGTAGAATTCCGCGCATGGCTTAAAGAAAACTCCGAAACAAGTGACGGTGTATGGTTAGTTTTCGGCAAAACAAAAGCTTTCATTACACTATCTTCGAATGATGCGCTTGAAGAAGCATTGTGTTTCGGCTGGATAGACGGTCAAATGAAAAATGTTGACGATACAAAATATCAAAAGTATTTCGCGAAACGCCGTGTTAAAAGCGTTTGGTCGGAAAAGAATAAGAAAATCATTGAATTATTGCGGAAAAAAGGGATAATGACTGAATTGGGCGAAAACGCCGTGGAAACCGCTCAAAAAAATGGCAAATGGGACACGCCGAAGAACGAATCTGCGACCGACGAACAAAAAGAATCGTTTGTTGCTAAGCTTTCAGGATTTTCACCTGCATTTGAAAATTTTTGCAATATGTCTCTTTCAGTCCAGCGTATTTATATGATGCGATACCTTTCGTTCAAAACTGAAGAAGCACGGGAACGGGATTTTGATAGAATAGTTGAACGGCTTAATATGAATTTGAAACCGATGTAGAAAGTGTGATTATGGATAAAATCAAGCTTGCAGCTTGCGGTATTGATTGTGCCGAATGCGGTTCGTATAAAGTTACTATGGAGCAAGATTTGAAAGCGGCGGAGAGTTTAATCGATTGGTACAAAAGTCAAGGATGGATTGGAGAAAACGAAGGTGCTGAAGCAGTGATAAAGAAAAACCCATTGTGTAAAGGCTGCTGGAACAATACAGATGATTGTTTTTTCAAATGCGGCTGCCACCCGAACCGTGATTTTCGTATTTGCTGTACCGAAAAGCAAATCGAACATTGCGGTTATTGCGGTGATTTTCCATGTGAATACTATATGGAATTTGTGGGTGAACTAGAACACCATAAAAAGGCAATGGATTTTTTGTTATCGTTAAAACAGTTAAAAGAAGGAAAAATAAAATGAAACATAAATTTACCGATATCTGTTTTATCACAAGCGATGTTTTACGCTTGCGTACATTTTATGAAAATCTTTTCGGTGTAAAAGCCGAGGGCGATGAAATTCATTCCGGTTTATCCATAGAAGGATTGACTTTTGTTTTCGACCATGTTGACATCGCGGAGGAAAATCCGACTTTTCACTACATATCGGCGGGCGGATCGAACAACATGATCGTCGGATTTAATGTGGAAAATGTGGATGCGGAATATAAACGTCTGCTTGCACTCGGCGTTGAGATGCTGAATGAACCGACCACACATCCATGGGGAGCTCGATCGTTTCAGTTTCGTGATGTTGACGGAAATATTTTAAACTTTCGCAGTTTCCCAAAAGAAAATCGTTAAATGAGAGAAAAATTGTATACTTGTATCATAAGTTTTATTTTTATTATAAACAAGCTTTTCCTCATTTGAATAACCTTTTGGAAATGCGGTTTTATTTATATTGCCGATAGCAGCCAGTGTTTCATAAAATTCATTCCCTACGAAATTTATATAACAAATCGCCCGAATTCAATATCAATCGGCGATTGATAAATTTTTGTCTTTTTCTAATAACGGAAGACAAGGTATGATAATGAGGTTTTTCTATGTACAAAATATTAGTAGTCGAAGACGATTTGAATATCAATAAAAATCTGTGCCTTTTATTGAATAAGGAAGGTTATGGAGCTGTATCCGCAAACAATCAAAAAACCGCAATCGATAAACTCGAAAATGAAAAATTCGACTTGATTCTGCTTGACATCTCTCTTCCCGACGGAAATGGCTATGCTGTATGCACGGCTGCCAAGCGTATCGGAGATATTTCTGTTATTTTTTTGACTGCTTCCGATGATGAAAACAGCGTGGTGACCGGTTTTGACTTAGGCGCGGACGATTATATTACCAAACCTTTCCGACCCATGGAGTTGTTATCGAGAATTAAAAATGTTTTGAGACGGAACGGCAAAGCAGAATCGGTTATACAACTCGGTGATTTGAAAATCGACTTGATTCGGGGAACAGTTTATAAAAACGAAGAAGAATTGTTTTTATCGGCTCTTGAGTATAAACTTCTGCTTGTATTTGTAAGCAACCGCGGTATTGTTTTGACGCGGGACAAGCTCCTTTCTGAGATTTGGGACATCGCCGGGGAATTTGTCAACGACAATACGCTGACTGTTTATATCAAAAGAATTCGGGAAAAAATAGAGAACGACCCTCAAAATCCGTCTTTCATCAAAACGGTGCGAGGTCTTGGCTATAAGATGGGTGAATAATATGGCATTCTTCAGAAGCAAGGAAAACAAATTCTTTTTCATTGTTATTGCTGTTTTTTGCGTCATTGTGATTATCGCGGGTTTCGTTTTAAATTTGGTTGCTGGAATTTTAACAAGTTTTTTATGCGCCGGACTTTGTTCGGCGTTTTTCGTTTATACATTAAAACGTTATAAAAAAATCGCACAGCTTTCCGAACAAATTGATCTTGTATTGCACGGCAGGGAATTTCTCGAAATAATTCATTGTGACGAGGGAGAACTGTCTATTCTCCAAAGTGAGATTCAAAAAATGACGATGAGACTAAAGGAACATTCCGAATCACTTACAAATGATAAGATTTACCTTGCCAATTCAATGGCAGATATTGCCCATCAATTGCGAACACCGCTGACTTCGGTAAATATAATTATCACATTTCTAAACAATTCTGATTTGGATAAAACTAATCGGACAGAGTTGTGCCGGGAAGCCGAAGTTTTGCTTTCGCGTATCGAATGGCTGCTCACGAGTTTGCTTAAAATTTCAAAAATCGATGCTGGTACAGCTATTTTTAAACAGGAACCAGTGCAAGTATTTGAAATGTTAACTGAAGCGGTGAAACCTTTGTTAATCCTTCTTGAGTTGCGAAATATCTCCTTGCAAATTAAAGGGGATCCGAATGTGCGGTTTACCGGCGATTTGAAATGGTCAGCCGAAGCGTTCGGTAATATAATTAAAAACAGTATAGAGCATACTGATAACGGCGGTAAAATCGAAGTATCGTTTACGGAAAATACCATTTTTACCGAGATTATTTTGACCGATAACGGTTGCGGTATTAATTCCGCAGATTTACCGCATATTTTTGAGCGGTTTTACCAACGGAACAATAACAGGGATAACAATTTCGGAATTGGACTTGCTCTCAGCCGTATGATCCTTTCCTCGCAAAACGCTGTTATCAAAGCGTCCAACAATGAGAGCGGCGGCGCTTGCTTTACGGTCAAATATTATCATTATGTCGTGTGAAATCTGATCCTCAATATCGATCAGAATTTTTTATTTCTGATTTTTTCGGTTTTGAGTATATTGTGACGTTTTAATCATTTAAGAGTCACCGGATTGTCATTGCTGTCTGTTATAATGGAAACAAACAGAAATGGAGGTATGATGTATGGAAATACTAAGAGTAGAACACTTATGTAAAAACTATGGAAAAGATGAGGGGCTTGTCAAAGCGCTTGACAATGTTTTATTTTCGGTCAATAAAGGAGAATTTGTTGCCGTCATTGGTCCGAGTGGTTCGGGAAAATCGACCCTGCTGCACATTCTCGGCGGTGTTGATACCCCCACTTCCGGCAAGGTTTATGTGGAAAATACCGATGTCTACGCACAGAATCCAGAGCAGCTTGCCGTTTTTCGCCGCAGACAAGTCGGTTTGATTTATCAGTTTTACAATCTGATTCCGGTATTGAATGTAGTTGAAAACATTACTCTTCCTGTGCTGATGGACAGCCGCAAAGTAAACAACGAACGGCTTGACGAACTGCTCAATAC
>JAVBPA010000110.1:0-8127 GCA_031549925.1 Eubacteriales bacterium | reverse complement strand
CAAATTCTGCCGCAATAGCGGTAAATGATTTTGACAATGAAAACATCATATGTTCGTATTCCGCTTTATACGGTTTCCAATATCCTTCCGCCGCAATAAATCCGTTACGCATCAATATAAAAGAATTAATATCACCTTTGACATTTTCCCAAGCTTTTAAAAGATCAATTACAGCTTCGGGGTTTATTCCAAGCTCCGCAGGCTTTTTCTTTAGCAATTTATTATTCATGCTTTACAAAACCTCATCATATATATTCTTTTATCCGAACGCAACATCAAGCACCATCATAATTACAAATCCCGCCATAACACTTAATGATCCGATGTTTGAATGTTCCCCGAGCCTTGCTTCCGGTATTAATTCTTCAACAACCACATACATCATCGCACCTGCCGCAAACGAAAGCATCCATGGCATGAGAGGTTGTATTTGTCCCGCAACCAATACAACCAATATTCCAAAAATCGGTTCAACTACGCAGGACAAACAACCGAACAAAAATGATTTGAGGGGAGAATGGCCTTCTTGCCTCATAGGAAGCGAAACGGCTGCTCCCTCCGGAAAGTTTTGTATTCCTATACCGACGGCAAGGGCTATTGCTCCGTTCATCATAGAGCCATCGCTCATATGCTGCGCCGCTAAAGCAAACGATAATCCGACCGCCATTCCTTCCGGAATATTATGTAAAGTTATTGCCGAAACTAGCAGCGTTGATCTTTTCCAAGAAGATGATAATCCCTCTGCGGAATTTGTGTTTATATGAATATGCGGAAGTAAAAAGTCAAGACTTAATAAAAACAATATTCCTAAAATAAATCCTCCGGCTGCCGGAATCCACCCGATTCCTCCCGCTGCTTCGGTTTCTTCAATTGCCGGAATTAATAAACTCCAAATTGAAGCGGCTATCATAACTCCCGCAGCAAAACCCAAAAATATTCGCTGGTATCCGCTTTTTAATTTTTTTCTGAAAATAAAGACTGTAGCGGAGCCTAATACAGTCATCAAAAAAGTAAAAGAAGTTCCAGCCGCAGCCCATAATAAAGGTTGCATAAAAATTCCCTTCTATTAAAATAAATTAATAATACAAAAAATATGATTTCTAATTATAACAATATATATTTTTGAAATAATTATTCGAATCAAAAATAATCTCCGAAGCTCAAATAACATTTCAATAAAACATTGTTATCATGGAAAATTATATCATGAGAGAATTGAATTATCAATGACAAATACGTAAAAATACCTTATATATAAATTTGCATTAAATAAAAAAATAATTGTTGACTTTGTCGGATTTTTGGGATATACTATCACTAATTGCTGCGAAATAATAGCAGAAATTAAAACAGGACCAGACCTTTCCAGACGGGAATGTGGCCATACGGACAGCCAGGTCGATTGCCGGCTGCGGTGAAAACCGCTATTGATTGAGTTATAACTCGCTTTTTTATAAGTTGGTTACTTCATAACCTAATTATTGCGTGATTATTATTACGTTGTAGTTATGTATAATATTTATACACACTTGTGAAACGGTCAATATAAGCGGCAAAGGATTTTTCTTGTTGTTAGCGCGGAGCTATTTTATATTGACTTTAAATTTATAATTCTCAGGATGTGTAGTTTGTATCGCGTCCTGACTTTTTTTATTTTATGATAAAAAATGAAATTTCTAAATAAACTTTAAGTTGAAAAATAATATAATGTAATAATTAAGATGAGAGGAACTGTAACGCTTTTATCCATGGAAAATAAATTGAAATTATATGGTTTTAATAATCTAACCAAATCGCTGAGTTTTAATATTTATGACGTTTGCTACGCTAAAACCGAACGCGAACAAAGAGAATATATCGGATATATTGATAAAGAATATAATTCGGACAGACTAACTAATATATTACAGCACGTAACAGAAATGATTGGGGCACGCATTATTCATATCTCAAAACAGGATTATGATCCCCAAGGAGCAAGCGTTACTTTTTTAATTGCCGATGAATCTATGAAAGTGGCGAAAACAAACGAAACAGTTTTAGCCCATCTTGATAAAAGTCATGTAACCGTTCACACATATCCGGAATTTCATCCCGATAATTCCATAGCTACTTTCAGGGTCGATATAGACGTAGCAACATGCGGGGAAATAACACCCTTATCAACTCTTGATTATTTAATCGGAAGCTTTGACTCCGATATTATAACCATGGATTACCGCGTACGCGGATTTACAAGGGATGTTTCCGGAAGAAAACTATTCATTGACCACGAAATAAAATCAATTCAGGATTATATTGACACAAACACCCTCGAACGCTACGATGCTATAGATATAAACGTTTATCAATCAAACATTTTTCATACAAAAATGCTTATAAAAGATGTTATACTCCAAAATTATCTTTTCAATTCCGATGTTTATGAAATACCTCCGAAAACCAGATTGAATATAACAAACAGTTTGCGGCAGGAAATGATAGAAATATTCAGCGGTATAAATATTTTTAGCTGAGGTTTTTTCTTAAATGAGTAATTTATCGCAGGAAAACGCTCCTATATACGACGCTTTACGCGGTTTTGACGGTATGAGAATTGTACCTTTCGATGTTCCGGGGCATAAAAGAGGAAAAGGCAACCGCGAGCTTACAGACTTTTTAGGTGAGCGGTGCATGAAATTCGATGTAAATTCAATGAAACCGCTTGATAATCTATGTCACCCGGTAAGTGTTATAAGAGATGCCGAAATTTTAACTGCCGAGGCTTTTGGTGCGGGGCACGCATTTTTTATGGTTAACGGAACGACTTCGGCGGTACAAGCGATGATTCTGTCCGTTTGCAAAAAAGATGATAAAATAATACTTCCCCGCAACGTTCACAGAAGTGTTATAAACGCTTTGATATTATGCGGTTCCGTTCCGGTTTATATAAATCCGAAAATAAATTCACAACTTGGAATTTCTCTCGGAATGTCATACGATGACGTTGCCGCGGCTGTAAAAGCCAATCCGGACGCGAAAGCAGTTCTTATAAACAATCCTACATATTACGGGATATGTTCTAATTTACCCTCTATTACAAAACTTGCGCATGAATACGGAATGAAGGTTTTAGTCGATGAGGCTCACGGAACTCATTTTTATTTCGGAAAAAATATGCCTGTTTCGGCGATGGCGGCGGGAGCGGATATGGCTTCTGTCAGTATGCATAAATCAGGAGGCTCGTTAACGCAAAGCTCTATATTATTATGCGGTTGTAACATGAACGCAGATTATGTCCGGCAGGTCATAAATTTGACCCAAACTACAAGCGGTTCGTATCTTCTCCTTTCAAGCCTCGACTTGTCAAGAAAAAATCTGGCTTTAAACGGAAAAAAAATATTCTCGGAGGTTATAGCTCTTGCTGAATACGCGCGTAATGAAATAAATCAAATAGGAGATTATTACGCTTTTTCCGAAGAGCTTGTCAACGGAGATTCAATATTCGCTTTTGATATAACAAAACTTTCGGTTAACACTTTGAATATCGGACTTGCGGGAATTGAAGTATATGATCTGCTGCGCGACGAATACGATATCCAAATTGAATTCGGAGATATGGGCAATATACTTGCTTATGTTTCGGTCGGAGATACAAAGAAAAATATAGAAAGATTAATCAGCGCACTTTCTGAAATAAGACGCAGATATAAAAAAAACAAAAGCGGATTGCTGACTTTTGAGTTTATTAATCCGCATGTAATATATTCCCCTCAAAAGGCTTTCTACGCAAACAAAGAAAAAGTTGCAATAAAAGATTCAATCGGTTATATCTGCTCCGAATTTGTAATGTGTTACCCTCCCGGAATTCCGATTTTAGCTCCGGGAGAAGAAATTACATCGGATATAGTAGACTATATTTTATATGCGAAAGAAAAAGGCTGTTCACTTACGGGAACAGAGGATATGGACGTTTCATTTATAAATGTCATAAGCGGAGGTTAATGCAATTGGATTTATGGTTTTGCGAATACCATACTAAAAATGTTAAATTATCGATAAAAGTAGACAAGCAATTATATTCGGAAAAAAGCGATTTCCAGCGCATAGACGTTTTTGAATCAAAAGAATTCGGGCGGTTTCTTACTCTTGACGGTTATATGATGCTGACGGAAAAAGACGAATTTATTTATCACGAAATGATAACCCATGTTCCGATGGCGGTAAATCCTCATATTAAAAATATTCTTGTTATCGGAGCGGGCGATGGCGGTGTTTTGCGAGAGCTGACAAAATATAATAATGTCGAGCACATTGATCTTGTTGAAATAGATGAAATGGTGGTTGATGTCTGTAAAAGATATTTGCCTCAAACCGCGTGCGGATTCGACGATGAAAGAATAGATTTGCATTTTGAGGATGGTCTTAAATATATCAGAAGATTTGAAGACGAATATGATTTGATAATAGTAGATTCGACTGATCCATTCGGACCGGGAGAAGGACTTTTTACCAAAGAATTTTACGGTAATTGCTTTAAAGCGCTGCGGGAAGACGGAATCATGGTAAATCAGCATGAAAGCGCGTTCTATACCGAGGACGCCACAGCCATGAAACGCGCTCATAAACGTATTGTTGAATCTTTTAATATCAGCAGAGTTTATCAGGCAAATATACCGACCTATCCGAGCGGACACTGGCTGTTCGGTTTTGCCTCAAAAAAGTATCATCCCGTGTTTGATCTTGACTCCAATAAATGGAAATCACTTATGATTAAAACAAAATGGTACAATACAAATCTCCACAGAGGCTCATTTTATTTACCGAATTATATTGAGGAGATGCTTCGCGATGTTGAGTAAAAACACAGAAACTTTTATCGGTTGCGGCTCCGATTTTTCAGAAAGCGATATTGTACTTTTCGGCGCTCCGTTTGACGGTACTGCTTCTTTCCGTCCGGGAACTCGTTTCGCTCCGAAAATTATAAGGGGAGATTCGTATGGTATTGAAACATATTCTCCTTATCAGAACGCAGACTTGACTCAGTTTTCAATTTGCGACAGCGGCGATCTAGAATTTCCGTTCGGCAATACGCAAAAAGTTTTATCTCAAATTGAGGAACGGACAGATATAATTTTAAACAGCGGCAAAATTCCGGTGATGATAGGCGGAGAGCATTTAGTGACACTCGGAGCGGTTCGGGCAGCCTATAAAAAATATCCGGAATTGAATATTATACATTTTGACGCGCATACCGATTTAAGAGATGAATATCTCGGAGAAAATTTATCTCATTCGACTGTTATACGCAGAGCTTGGGATATATTGGGAGACGATAAAATATATCAATTCGGAATCCGAAGCGGAGAAAAACATGAATTTCAATTCGCGCATGACCACACAAAAATGTGCAGATATAATTTGAATACTTTTGATGATACGGTTAATTTATTAAAAGGGAAACCTGTATATTTTACATTGGATTTAGATATTCTTGACCCGTCAATATTTCCGGGTACAGGGACTCCTGAAGCGGGCGGAATTTCGTTCATGTGCTTGCTGGAAGCTGTTATTAAACTAAAACAATTAAATATTGTGGGCTGTGATATTAACGAGCTTTCTCCTGTTTATGATCAAAGCGGAGTTTCAACAGCTGTCGCTTGCAAAATTTTAAGAGAATTATTAATTGCTGTCGGAGGTAATTTTATAAATGAATAAAACATTGATTATCGGTTGCGGAGGAGTCGCCGGTGTTACTATAAACAAATGCTGTCAGAACAGCGAAGTTTTCGGCGACATAATGATTGCAAGCCGTACAAAAAGCAAATGCGATGCTATAAAATCAAAACTTGACGGAGGAAAAACGAAAATATCTACAGCGCAGGTAGACGCTGATAACGTTTGTGAACTCATCGAACTGATTAATTCATACAAACCGGATATTGTCGTAAATTTGGCTCTTCCTTATCAGGATTTAACGATAATGGATGCTTGTCTTGCAACAAAGACACACTATCTTGACACCGCGAATTATGAACCTGTTGATACCGCGAAGTTTGAATATAAATGGCAGTGGGATTACCGTAAACGTTTTGAAGAAGCGGGAATAACCGCTGTTTTAGGCTGCGGTTTTGATCCCGGTGTTACCGGAGTTTTCTCCGCGTTCGCACAAAAACATTATTTTGACGAAATTTATTATCTTGATATTCTCGACGCAAATGCCGGTGATCACGGATATCCGTTTGCGACAAATTTCAATCCAGAAATAAATATCCGAGAAGTTACCGCCGACGGAAGCTATTGGGAGAACGGACAATGGGTTCATACGAAACCGATGGAAATTAAGCGGGTATTTAATTTTCCTCAGATCGGTGATAAGGATATGTATCTGCTTCATCACGAAGAATTGGAAAGCTTAGCTTTGAATTTGAAAGGAATTAAAAGAATACGTTTCTTCATGACTTTCAGCCAGAATTATTTAACCCATTTAAAGTGTCTTGAAAACGTAGGTATGACTTCGATCGAACCGATAATGTATAACGGGATGCCAATAGTACCTTTACAATTTTTAAAAGCATTGCTTCCTGATCCGGCAAGCCTCGGCCCGCGCACAAAAGGAAAAACAAATATAGGATGTATATTCAGCGGTATAAAAGACGGAAAAGAAAAAAATTATTATATTTACAATGTATGCGATCATCAGGAATGTTATCGCGAAGTAGGTTCTCAGGCGATTTCATATACAACCGGTGTTCCGGCTATGATAGGCGCAATGATGATTCTAGAGGGCAAATGGAAAAAACCGGGAGTTTATAACGTTGAAGAATTTGATCCTGATCCATTTATGGACGCATTGAATAAATGGGGTCTTCCCTGGACAGAAGATTTTTCACCGGTACTTGTAGATTGAATACTATATTGAATTTTGATCCCTGCTTTAAAGAAATAACGACGCCCTGTTATGTAATCGACGAAAAACTGCTTGTCAAAAATCTTGAAATACTTCATTCTGTCGAAGAACGCGCCGGATGTAAAATTTTATTGGCTCAAAAGGCATTTTCTATGTTTTCACTCTATCCGCTTATAAGAAAATATTTATCCGGAACAGCTGCAAGCGGATTATTTGAAGCGCGTTTGAGCGCGGAAGAAATGGGGCTTGAAAATCATATATTTTCACCTGCATACACTGATGAAGATTTTGATGAAATTCTAAAAATATGCGATTATATAATTTTTAATTCTTTTTCGCAATGGGAAAAATTTAGAGTACGTGCTTTAAATTCAAATAAAAAATTCGGAATAAGAATAAATCCGGAATGCTCTACACAATCAGGGCATGCAATATATGATCCATGCGCCCCTTATTCGCGTTTGGGAGTCACAAAGGAAAATTTTAGACCTGATTTATTAAAAGGTATTTCCGGAATTCATTTTCACACATTGTGCGAACAGGACAGCGACGATTTAGAAAAAACAGTAAAAGCAGTTTGTGAAAAATTCGGTGATTATTTGAAAGACATGAATTGGATTAATTTCGGCGGGGGTCATCACATAACACGCGAAGGTTATAACACGGAAAGACTTATTAATTGTATCACAGAACTAAAAGAAAAGTACAATCTTGATATTTATTTAGAACCAGGGGAAGCAATTGCTTTAAATACAGGTTTTTTGGTTTCAGAAGTGCTTGATATCGTAGATAACGGTATGAAAATAGCGATACTCGACACATCGGCAGCCTGCCATATGCCCGATGTACTCGAAATGCCTTACCGACCGAATATTGTAGGGGCAGGATCATTCGATGAAAAATTATATAAATACCGTTTAGGCGGTCCGACTTGCCTGGCGGGGGATATAATAGGTGATTATTCATTTGATTCTCCGCTTGAAATCGGAAACAGAATCGTATTCTGCGACATGGCGATCTATTCCATGGTAAAAAATAATACTTTCAACGGAATGCCTCTTCCTTCGATTTTGATTTGCAAAACTGATAAAACAATTTCCGCGGTAAAAAAATTCGGATATGAAGATTTTAAAATGAGATTGTCTTGAATCCGATTCTATTAAAAAAATATATAACAAATGAACCAAACAATAATTCATCTTTTGAAATTGTTTGGTTTTTTATTTTAAAGCCGATAT
>JAVBPA010000012.1:0-11568 GCA_031549925.1 Eubacteriales bacterium | reverse complement strand
CTGGGTTTAGCCTGCACTTTAAATTCCCTCCGTTCTTTTTAAAAGAAAACTCTTTAAATTAAAAAGATGAATCTTTAAGGTAAAAAGATAAATCTTTAAATTAAAAAGATAAATCTTTAAAATAATATTAAATTGTTTAATATTCAAAGACATTGCCGTCCGCTATAATAGTTACTTTATTGCGTTCGGTTTCGGATTCATCTACATGCCCTATGATTTTTGCTTCCACATTATATCTGGCTGCCGCGGCTATTATATTATCTGCGTTTTCGGGTGAACAGAATATTTCCATACGGTGCCCCATGTTGAAAACAGAATACATTTCACGCATTCCGATATCTCCGTTTTCGGAAATAGCTTTAAAAAGAGGGGGTATGGGAAAAATATTATCTTTTACATAATGGAGGTTTACACCGAAGTTTTTGCATTTAACCTGTCCGCCGCCGGTACAGTGGATAATTCCGTGAATATCGTTTTTATATAGCTTCAATATATCGCGTATAATCGGGGAATAAGTTCTTGTAGGCGAAAGAATTGCGTCTCCTACAGTAACACCGCTACCCGGAAGAATATCTTCCAGTTTATATTTTCCGCAGTATACTTTTGATCGGTCTATTGTATTGGAAAAGGTCTCCGGATATTTTTCCGCGTAATAATTTGATAGTAACAGATGGCGGGCGGCGGTTAGTCCGTTCGAGCCCATTCCGGCGTTGTATGAATGTTCATATGTTGCCTGCCCGTGGGAAGATAAACCGACAATCACATCCCCCGCGCGAATATTTGAGCAGTCAATAACATCGGATCTTTTCATACGAACAAACAAAGTCGAATTGACAATCAATGTTCCGGTGAGATCTCCGACATCCGCTGTTTCCCCTCCGGACATGGTGATTCCGATTCCGAAATTACCGAGTACAGATAAAAATCCGCTGTAACCTTCAATAATGGAACGTATTGCGTTTCCGTCGACACGGTGTGCGTTGCGGTCGATTGTATTTGATAATATAAATCCGTCAATAGCTCCAACACAAATTAAATCGTCCAAATTCATAACGACCGAATCCTGCGCTATATTGTAATAGGATTTAAAATCTCCGGTTTCCTGATATTTTATATAAGCAAGCGCGGATTTTGTTCCCGCTCCGTCCGCGTGCATTGCGACGCAATAGTTTTCATCTCCGTAAGGATCTGCTATCAAAGGGCAGAATGATCCGGAAAATTCGCCTTTTCCTAATTTTTCGACAGCGCGGTGTACTTCTTCCTTTGAAGACGACGCTCCGCGTGAAAGATATGCGTCAGATGACATACTACCTCCGAATATATATAGTATATTTTTTTTTAGTTTAAAATTGTTTCGCCGGTGCTCTTAAAATCTTCCCCCATAATAATCGCATATTTTCGTATCGGATAACCCGATATATCGAGAATACGCTGGTTTTCGCTTCCCCTGAATAAAAGATTTAAATTGCGCCGTTCTATCATAAAACGGCCGTCAACCAAGTAATCTGTTTCGCTTAAAAGGTCATGAACCCCTTTGTTTTCTTTAGCCATATCCAAAAGCTCGCCGTATGTATAGCCTGTCCATGACATTATATTTAATCCTATACCGTGCGCCGCTTTTGCGATAACAGATAATTCATTTGCCCAAATGAAAGGCTCTCCTCCGCTGAATGTAACTCCGCGCAGCATCGGATTTGCTTTTATTTTATTCCAAATATCTACTGTCGTACTTTCAATCCCGAGATTTATATCATGAGTTTGGGGATTATGGCAGCCCAGACATCCGTGAGGACATCCCTGAACAAATATCACAAAACGTAGATCGGGACCGTCTACAATGGAATCGGATATAGTTCCCGCAATTTTAATCGGAAGATTTTTTATTTCCTGTTTGTTATTCTTTTTTGAAAGTTTATTGTAAAGCATTTGCCGGTATCACCCTGATTCATACTATAATTATATAAATAGTATAACACCGATTAATTCAAAAATCAAGCCGGAAAACATTATAGTAAAATATAATAAATTCAAAACAGTTGTTTGCTCAATCGTTCATATTATAGTAAAAATATGAAGTTATAATGTTATTAATTTTGATATATAGAAAATGGAGATAAAAATGCCGCAGCGAATATTATGTATAGATTACGGGGAAGTCAGATGCGGTTTTGCGGTAAGCGATCCGACGGGAGTTTTAGCTGTCGGGCTCGGAACCCTGACAATAACAGGCAAAAAAATGCTCATAGAACATATAAAGAAAATAATAAAAGAATATGGGATAAATATTATAGTACTTGGGAATCCGATAAATTTAAACGGCACGAGAGGTGAAAAATCGGCTTTTGTAACTTCACTTGCCGAACGTATAGAAAATGAAACAAATGTAAAAACAGTTTTGTTCGACGAAAGGTTATCCACTCTTGCGGCGCACAGAATTATGAATGAAACCGGTACGCACGGAAAACGCAGAAAGGAAACAATTGATACTCTTTCCGCTCAGATTATTTTGCAAAATTATATGGATTCGGAAAAGAATAATCAAACAAAATCGGAAAACAGCAATTTAATCTGATAAAAGGTACAAAAATATTTATTTTGGATATAATATCATGATGTTATTATATTTTAGTTAAAAAGGAATAGTTTATGAACATTGATTTTTATAATAAAACAGCGGCTGTAGCGGGAATCGGTATTTCAAATCTGCCCCTTATCGATTTTTTGTTGGAAAACGGAGCGTTTGTTACCGCAAGAGACAAAAAAAGCCGTGACAAGCTGGGTATCGGCACGGAAAAATTGGAGGAACGCGGAGTAAAAGTTGTCTGCGGAGAAGATTATTTGTGCGGTATGGATGAAGAATATATTTTCCGTACGCCCGGAATAAGATTTGATAACCCTCATATAGCGGAGGCTGTTTCAAAGGGTTCTGTTTTAACATCCGAAATGGAATTGTTTTTTGATTTAACTCCGGCTAAAATAATCGGAGTTACCGGAAGCAGCGGAAAAACGACGACAACCTCGATTATATATAAAATGCTGGAACACGCAGGGTATAAAACATATGTCGGAGGCAATATAGGTTATCCTCTTTTACCGAAACTGAAGGAAATGAAAAGCTCCGACATTGCGGTCGTCGAACTTTCTTCGTTTCAGCTTCAAACAATGAAACGTTCGTGTCACCGTTGTCTTATAACGAATTTGTCCCCTAATCATCTTGATTATCATAAGGATATGGACGAATATGCAAACGCGAAAAAAAATATATTCATTCATGCCCCGTGTGAATTGCTTGCGTTAAATAATTTATGCGATGTTTCGCGCTCCTTTGCATTTGAAGCAAGAAAAGATACCGAAGTGGTTTTTTTTAACGGAGCGGACGTATATTCCGAAAACGGAATTATATATCACAGAGGAACTCCGGTTCTTGATACTTCGGATATTTTAATAACAGGACGTCATAACGAAGAAAATTTTATGGCGGCAATTGCGCTGCTTTATGATCTTGTCAGTACTGACACTATACAAAACACAGCTAAAACATTCCCCGGAGTCGAACACAGAAACGAATATGTATGTACAAAACGCGGAGTACGCTATTTTAACAGCTCAATAGATTCCACCCCTTCCCGCACAATTGCCGCTCTTTCCTCCTACGGACAAAAAGTCGTGGTAATATTAGGAGGATATGATAAAAATATTCCGTTTGACCCTTTGTGCGAGCCTCTTTGCAAATATGCGAAGCATATAATTTTAACCGGTCACACAGGTCCCATGATAAAACAGGTACTGGAAAATTACAAAGAAAACGAAATGCCGGATATTGAATTGCTTCCGGCTTTTGATGATGCGGTTTTGGCTGCCGCTGCGGCTTCGGATAAAGGCGATATCGTTTTATTGTCTCCCGCTTGCGCCAGCTTCGATGCTTTTAGCAACTTTGAGGAACGCGGCAACCGTTTTAAAGCAATAGTGAACAGTTTTAATTAAAAATTTTTCAATTCAAAAATACAGAAGCGAATAAAAATAAACATAACAAAAACAAAGTCGGATTTGTATTTTCGGGGAAAAACAGCAGCAGATAAACCGATACAATCCAAAGAGGGATTATAATTAAAACTGCCGCGGCTTTCATAATATAATCGGCTATATGATTTTCTGTTTTCAATAAAAGAAAGCTTTCCAAAACATGACCTCCGTCAAGACCTTTAACCGGAAGCAAATTGAAAACCGCGTAGATAATGTTATATATAAAGAAAACATTTAAAACTTCATAATTTTTTGCCGGAATATATAGTAATAAAGCGGTGATTAAATTTAATAAAGGTCCGGAAGCGGCAACTGCGATATCGACACCGTAAGAATTTAAGTCATGTTTTTTTTGTATGTCCGCTCCCTGAGGATATAAAGTTATCGAATTTATTTTGCTGCCGCTTAGATTCAATAAAAAAATATGACCGCTTTCGTGCAGTATTATCGCAAATACGGCGCATATTGTATTTACTATACCGGAAGATAGAAAAATTATAAAAAAGTATATTAAGGTGTAATATTTTATTTTAATTTTAGGCAAAACAATTTCCCCAAACCATTAAATTTATATTTTAACAGAAAGATTTATTTATGTACCGAGATTCAAAAGGAGCTTCGTGGTTAAGAGGCGGATTGCATATTCACACAAAACAAAGCGACGGAAAACTGGCGCCGAAAAAGGTAATGGACTTATACTGTAACGCGGGTTACGATTTTATTTCGCTGACGGATCATTGGGTATTCAATTACGAATCAAATTACCGCGGTATGGCGGTGCTTGGAGGCGCGGAATATGATGTGGGAAGAGAAACAGGAGGGGGAATTTATCATATATTATCGATAGGTTCAAAATATCAGCCGGCTTTAATAAGAGAAATTGTAAATCAGCCTACGGCAAAAGAACGCGCGCAGTTTGTAATCGACGCTATAAACAAAGCGGAGGGGGCGGCTGTGCTGGCTCATCCCCTATGGTCGCTTAACAGACCTGAAGATATAATGACATTGAAAAATTTATCCATGGTCGAAATATTTAATGCTGTTTCGGGACACCCTTGGGGTAATCGCGCAGATTCATCTCCGATACTGGATTTAATGGCAGTTTCGGGTTTTACACTTCCTGTAGCAGCCACTGATGACACTCATTATTATGAGGGTGAAGAATGCAGTTCCTTCGTTTATGTAAAATCAGAGGACACCGATAGACAAAATATATTAAAAGCGGTAAAAGAGGGTAATGTTTATGCGAGCCGCGGACCCACGCTTGATATCGAAAGAGCGGGGAATGAACTTATCATAAAAACTTCTCCTGTTTATAAAGTCATGATACAAACGGGTATAGTTTGGATACCGGACAGGGTGAAGATATCAAATAATAAACCCATCACTGAAGTGGTTTACAAAATAAGAGAAAACGATCTTTTTGTCCGTGTTGAAGTATGGGACGCTGACGGGAAGCAAGCCTGGAGCGGATATTATATACCGTAATCTTTCAAATAAGATTTTCCTATTATAAATATATATTGCGATAATATTAAATAGAACAAAATAAGGATGAAGAACAAAAAACCAAAGCTTTTATATCTTCATCCTGTTTTTATATTTAATTTTTTTGTAATCAGACTTCTTTTATTGCTCCGGTTGAATCAGCGGGTGATTTATGCGCCATTTTTGCAAAAATGTAGAAATGAATTCTGAAAGTATAACGATTGTATCTACTTGTTTTTGAGTCCAGAAACGCTTTTCGGTACATTCGTCGTATCCTATGAAACCGCAGTATTTTCCGTTCCCGTTTTCGCTTGGAATTGCACATTGAAGCATTGATTTTATACCTTGAGCGTCAAGAAATTCAAAGTGCTGTTTTGGAAGTTCAGTTATACTCCTGCAATAAAATATACCGTCGTTATTAAAATTCTCAACATAAATATCGCCTATCGCTTCGTAAGGTATTATCCTCAAATTTTCTATTTCCGGAGATATGTTTTCATTGCACCACTCGAATGTATTCATCATGTATTTTTTATCAAAACTGTCCTCAAAAATATAAACTCTGCTCACATTGTAAAAACTTCCTATGTAATAAAGCACGTTGTTTATAGCATATTCAATATTTTCTGAGCGGTACAGCATATGGAATACTTCTCGTAATAATTGCTCGTCTGAATTTGTAACGCGTTCGTCAAGCTCTGTTGTTATTCTTTGAGGGGAAGTAATCATGGAAAGAGGAGCGTTCATAATTTCGGCATCATAAAATACATACCTGTTTTTACCGCGATGTTTCGCATGATATAAAGCGCAGTCTGCTCGTTTAAATATTTCGTGATATTCTTTGTCCTTTTCATTTATCAAATATATTCCGATACTGCAATTAGTTGATTCAAGTCCGGGAAGGCTTATTGATTGAATCCCGACTAAAATTTCTTCCGCTTTTATTTTTATAGCGTCAAGATCGGAAACATTGTCGATATATACGACAAATTCGTCTCCTCCGATTCTTCCCACTATATCGTTTTTCCTGAATTTACTTTTTATTACAGAAGCCGCTTCATATAAATACGCATCTCCCGTTAAATGCCCGAAAGTATCGTTAATATTTTTAAAATTATCGAAATCGACAACAAATATGACACCGCCGTCGTAATCGTTTTGACGGTTTTTTAATATTTCGTTAATACGAGTCTCTGTCGCCGTTCGATTAAGCATTCCGGTCATTTGATCTGTTTCCGCGATCTGTTTTAAATGTTCTGCACGCTGTTCGGTTTCTTTTATGTGTTGAATATCGTCGACTTTTCCTATGATATGCGATATTGATTTTTCGGTATTATCAGAACCGTAAACACTTATGTACTTAGTTCTCACCCATCGGTAACCTTTTCCGAATATATTTGTAATAAATTCCACAGTACCGGAAATCGGCTTTTTAATAGCTTCCTCAATAGTCGAAGAAACTAATTCTGCGCTGTCCGGATGAATTAAACTGATAGCTTTTATATTTTTCTTAAAATTATTTACGGTATAGTTTATTGTTTCGCGGTCTCTGTCTGATACAGAGTAATACAGCATATCATTTTCAACAAAATAATCGAACATTATGGATTCGCTGTTTTCCACTAATATACGGTAACGTTCGTCACGCCATTTTAAATTGTTATCGTTGAGAATATATACGGTGGCATCATTGATAACTGCGTATAATATGATTCTTCCGTCATTTTCTTCCGTTATGTTTATCACATAATTAACCCAGATATTATCTCCGTTTAATTTATCAATGGATTTTCTGAATTCGAAAGGTAAATTTTCTTTTTTTAGTGATAATAATCTATTTCGGAGGGAATCGTAATTTTCGGTAAATATTATATTTAGATAATCACAGACATTGTCTTTTATCAATTCGCGGTCAAGCCCCAATATATCAAATACACGGTTATTTATATATATCGGTTTAAATCCCTGTGTCAGATCAAAAACACAAATACCGGAGGGTAAATTTTCATTTAAATTATCGCTTAACAAATTGTTTTTATCTTCTTTTTCATCTTCTTTATTAGAAGAAAAAATGTTCATCAAAGCCAATATATCGGAACAGCAAAGAAGATAACGGTGCACTCCGATGTGTTTTAACACACACCGTATTATTTTTATTTCACCCGTGGGATATACCATGGTATAAACAAAATTATTATCAGGTTCAGGTATGTTGTTCGCGTTAATCGTGTTTATCAGATTATTTGCAAAAACGGATATTTCGTTAATTTCGTTCGGTGCTGCGTGTATTGAAAGCCATTCTAAAAATCCTTTTTCATAATATTGAGGTGTTGTAAATACTTCATCTCCCCGAAGATTCGAAAACAAGGGCATAAAAGTCTGGGATATTGTATCGAAGGATATCAATTCATTGAAAGCAAGACTCAGCGCGGGATAATATTTTGTAAGTTC
Organism: Eubacteriales bacterium; assembly: GCA_031549925.1. Classification (GTDB taxonomy): domain Bacteria; phylum Bacillota; class Clostridia; order Oscillospirales; family CAG-272; genus JAVBPA01. Next base: position 3,606 of record JAVBPA010000012.1, on the reverse strand, counting down.
GCGGTCTGATTCCGATTGCATTGTTTCGGTTATATCGATAAAAACCGCGATGAACATAGGAACATCATCTTCGCTCGGAACATGGGAAGCTGTTATATGTCTCCATTTTATCGTATTATTTTTTAGTATAATGCGGTAATCATGTTCAAAAATCGACCTTTTTTCGGAAGCGGTTTTTATTTTTCCGAGCAGACTTCCGATATCATCCGGATGCACGAGGGTCATAATACCGTTTTCCATTTTGTCTATTTCTTCCCGTGTGTATCCGTTTAATTTATAAAGCATTGGATTTGCGAATATGGTTTCTATTTTTCTATCGAATATTTTAAATAAACCAACTCCGCCGTTCATGTAATGCATTATTGTTTCAAGCTGAACCATAGACTGTTTCATTTTTAAATCGTATTCTATCTGACTTGTCATATCAGAGAAAGTAATACAGAATACGGGGCGTTCATCCGAACCTCCGAGATAAGTAAATATAGTATCAAGGTGCATTAAATGTCCGTCTCTGTGGTATCTGCGCATCATGACCCGGACGGATTCACCGGTTTTAATTGATTTCTGACAAGCTTCCGTTGGTATACCGGCATCCTGCTCATATATACCATCGAATAATATTTCGTATCCTTCCATCAGTGATTGCGGGTCATAACCGGAAGTTTCATAATAACCGTTATTTACCCGCAGCATTTCAATTTTACCGTTTATAATTTCAAATATCCCCATACCTCCGAACGCGCCTTCCAATATCTTTGTGAATATCGGATTGCCTCCGAGAAGCATATCAAAATCTGATTGTATTGTGGAAGTGCTTGTATAATTTATATATACCGGTATATGATGTTCAAGATAATTTTCAAAATCGTCGCATGGCATAGGACGCGCAAAATAATACCCTTGTATACGGTCGCAGCCTATGCTTCGCAAAAAATCGAGCTGGTCTTTCATTTCCACGCCCTCAGCTATAGCGCGTATACCGAGCCAGCGTGTCATTCTGATAATAGATGTTACTATTGTTCCGACTCTTCCGCCGTTTTCAAAACCGTGTAAAAACTTCATATCGATTTTCAGCACATCGACGGGAATGTCTTTTAACATATTAAGCGAAGAAAAGCCGCTTCCGAAATCGTCCATTAAAACGGCAAAACCGGAATTTTTCATTTCCGTTACCGTTTGTATCAATTGTTCGGGATTATCGTTGTAAGCTGTTTCCGTAACTTCGAATTTAATTAAAGAGTGATCTATTTCATGACTGTCAATCAATTCGTTTATTTCTTCGGCTAAATTGGGATTATATAAACTCACTCGTGAAACATTTACTGACAAGGGAATTAATGTTTTGCCCGCAGCCCGTCTTTTCTGTAAATAATGGCAGGCTTCTTCCCAGACATATTTATCCAGTTTTGCGATAAAACCGTTGCGTTCAAAAACAGGGATAAACAAACCGGGAGAAATAATTCCTTTTTCGGGATGAATCCATCTGACAAGACATTCGGCTCCGACAGGCGCATTTTCAGATAGGCTGTATATCGGTTGCAAATATATTTGAAACTGATGTGTTTCAAGCGCGTAAGTCATCTCATCGCGTATGTTTTGTTCATAAAGCATAGCTGTGCGGAGAGAATTATCATAAAAAGCGTAATGAATATTGTAATTACCTTTAACTGTTTGCAGGGCAAGGGTTGCGCGGTCGCACATTTGATCAACCGGTAAATTTATATCATCAATTTCAAAAATACCGATATTATTAACTATAACATGGTTTATTTGAAGTTCTTCAGAAAAACGTTCGGATAATTCTTCTAAAGCCGATATATTAAGCAGATTTTTCGGTAAACAGATTGCAAATCTGTCTGCTTCGATTCTTCCGTATGTTCCGTTCGACCCTACATATTTTTTGGTGGCTTCAGCCATTTTTTGGAGCAAAAGATCGCCTTTTTCTCTTCCGAATAAATCGTTTATCAATTTAAAACGTTCGACATTCCATAAAAGCAATACATATGAAATATCATTGTTCGCGTGAAGGAGCTGTTTTGTCATACGGCAAAAAGCGTCTTTGTTAAAAATTCCGGTCAATATATCGTGGTCAGCGCGAAAAGCCAGCATATTCCGGTTGGCTTTTTGTTCGGTTATATCTTCTGCGGTAAAAATCATCGCCGGAATTGTTTCGTCATAATAATTTATGAAAGAACCGTTCAGCTTCATCCAACGCGTATCGCCGTTTTGCCTGATAAACCGGTATTCACCCAAAAAAGCAGAATCAGTTGCGGTAAATTCTTTTATGTCATGGTAAAGTTTTTTCAAATCATCATTATGTATGAACGAAAAAAACTCGAAAACCTTTTGTTTTGTGTTTATATCGTCATTTATGCCTAAAATTTTTATAAAGCTTTGGTTTTGAAATACAATATTTATATTATCATTTAATTCTGCTATGATGACGCCGCTTGAAATATTATCAAGCAAATTTTTCAAACAAATACGGGAATTTCCGTGATTGCTTTGTAATTTTGCTCTTATAAATGTATTTTTATCCTCATGCTTTTTTATTATGTTTATGATTTTTTGCAAAAATATCTTCATGTTTTGTGGTATAACCAAAAAATCGTCAGCACCGGCTTGTAATTCTTCCGATCCGGAATCACAATTTTCCTCGCTGCCGATAACAATTACTGGTATATCGCAAAGATTAGGATTGCATTTTATTTCATTTAAAAATTTTAATCTGTAAAATAAATTATCTTTTCCTGCATCGTTTGTAATATTTTTATTACTTGTAATATTTATATTATGTATAATATTTATATTATAAATTATGCAGGAGAGCATGTCCGGAGGATTTTTTAAAATATTTTGCGTATCAGAAAGATTTTGTGTTGTTATAACATGGAATTCTTTTTCTAAAACATTTTTCATGATATCGCAATATTCACTGCTATTGTCAGCTATCAATACATATCTGTCGCCGGACATAAAAAAATACCTCATAAAACTGTTATTATATTTATTTTTTATAAATGTACGCTATAAAATACTTACATTACTTCATTGTACTATAAATCCGCAATAAAATCAATGACGAATTATAACATCTTCATAACATTTACCCTGTTATTTTTATAGTTATTTCTTTTTCAGAACTGCCCCCCTTGATTGTTATCACAGGATCGAAATCAAGAGAAGTTTTACCTCCTATTTTCCATTCCCAGCGTACCTTTCCGTTTTTATCAGATGTTTTTTCTTCGAGACCGCCGGCACTTGAATTTCCGGATTTATATTTAACAGTTATTGAATATTTCGTGTTCGGCAATCCTTTTATTTCAACATGGGCTATTTCGTTTCTTTTAACTGTTTTTGAATAAGATATAATAGTTATATCGTTATTTTCGAATTGTTTTGCTGTCGTTTCGAAAATAGTATCAATAACCAAGTCAGAAGTTTCGGCAATTATTGTTGTTTCAACTATTGCGGTCGTTTCTATTTGAGTTTCTGTTATTACCGATTCGGTAGTTTCGGGAACTGTAGTTGTTTCGGTAATTTTTGTTGTTTCAGGGGAAGTTGTAACAGCTGGAAAAGTTGTAACAACAGGAAAAGTTGTAACAA
>JAVBPA010000064.1:0-6522 GCA_031549925.1 Eubacteriales bacterium | reverse complement strand
TATTGTTTTGATAATGCAGGGGGATATAACTGTCGGTATGCTTTTGGCTTTTCAGGGATTTATGATATCTTTCTTAACACCGGTTTACAGTTTAATGGATATAACTAAAAATGTTCAGGAAATGCGTACTTCAATCGAACGTGTGGATGATGTTTTAAATTATGAACCGGATATTGTTTATAATGATACGGCAAGCGAAATGAACGATGAGCAGATAAATGATAATGATGACGAAACACAATATGCGAAATTAACCGGAGAAATTGAACTGCGTAACATAAAATTCGGTTATTCAAAACTTTCCCCTCCTTTGATATCTGATTTTAATATGAAATTGCAGCCGGGTTCGAGAGTCGCATTAATCGGAGCTTCTGGATGCGGAAAATCTACTATAGCAAAACTTGTTTCAGGGCTTTATAAACCATGGGAGGGGGATATTTTATTTGACGGCAAACCAATATCTGAAATTCCGAGAGAAACCTTTACCGGTTCGGTAGCTGTTGTTGATCAGGAAATAACTCTTTTTGAAGATTCGATTCAAAGCAACATAAAAATGTGGGATACTACTATAGAAGATTTCGAAATGATACTTGCGGCACGGGATGCTCAGATTCATGAAGATATTATGCAGCGTGACGGAGGTTATATGTATAAGCTTCTGGAAGGCGGCCGTGATTTTTCCGGAGGCCAGCGTCAGAGGTTTGAAATATCCAGAGTTTTGGCTCAAGATCCAACTATTATTATTATGGATGAAGCGACAAGCGCGCTCGATGCTAAAATTGAATTTGAAGTTATGGCAGCGATAAAAAACCGGGGAATAACTTGTATTGTAATAGCTCACAGACTTTCAACAATAAGAGATTGCGATGAAATTATTGTTTTGAACAATGGTTTGGTAGTTGAAAGAGGAACTCATGAAGAATTAATAGAACTCGGCGGTTATTACAGTAAACTGGTAACAACAGAATAATATTGATTCTGTTAAAATATATGGAGTATTATTATGGGTTGGTTTGATGAACAAATTAAATCGAGAATAAAAAATAATAAGGATAGTTTTAAGAATTCGTTTTTAAATTTATCTTCTGTCGTACTCGGTGAATCCGTTATAGCATCTGCTTTTGAAGATGAACGCGAAAAAGCTCAAAATGCAATAGATGAAATATTGAAATTTTATCATGTAAAACAAACAGAATTACCCGACAATATAACAAATCTTAATGATATATTAGAATATTTGCTGCGTCCCTCCGGTATTATGAGAAGAAGCGTTAAATTAAATGATGAATGGTATAAAAAAGGAACGGGAGCCTTGCTTGGTCAAACTATTGATGGTGATGTCATAGCATTGATTCCTCTGGGTTTTTCAGGTTATAATTATTTTGATTATAAATCCGGAAAATATATAAAAATCAATAAAAACAATTGCAAAAATATATGCGAGGAAGCAATATGCTTTTATAAACCTTTACCTGCGAATGAACTTAATATAAAAGATTTATTGGTTTACATACTCCAATCTTTTTCGAAAATTGATTATTTATTAATTTTAAGCGTAACGCTTTTTTCTTCCCTGCTTGGATTATTTACACCTTATATAAATAAAATTGTGTTCGGACAGGTAATACCGAGCGGAGCTATAAATTTATTGATACCTCTTTCATGTTTGCTAATAGGTATAACAATATCTACGATGCTGATGAATATAGTAAAATCACTCGTTTTAAAAAAATTACAAACCAAAACCGATATTGCCATATCATCCGCTTCAATAGCTCGTTTAATGTCTCTGCCTGCAGATTTTTTTAAAAATTATAATTCGGGAGAACTTACAAACAGATTACTTAATATTAATTCTCTGTGCTCATCTCTTATCGATGTTGTTTTTTCATCCGGATTATCGTCATTATTTTCGTTTATATATTTTTTCCAGATTTTTTATTTCGCTCCGTCTTTGGTTATACCAGCTTTAATTATGATTTTATTTTCTTTGCTTTCATCGGTTATTTTAACTGTAACGCAGATAAAAAACATGCGGAATGAAATGAATTTTTCCGCAAAATTATCAGGTCTTGTATTCGGACTTTTTTCGGGAATACAAAAAATAAAATTATCCGGAGCGGAACACAGAGCTTTTCAAAAATGGTCTTTATTTTATAAACCGTTAGCCAAAATTCGTTATGATCCGGAATTTTTTATAAAAATCGGTCCCATATTTTCTGTAATAATTTCAATGACAGCAACAATTATATTTTATTATAATGCTGTTGTTTTTAATGTATCAACAGCAGATTATATGGCTTTTAATACCGCATTTGGTATGATTAGCGGAGTTGTTGCCTCGTTTTCTTCGATTTTGTATACAGCCGCAAAAATAAAACCCACTATTGAAATGATTGATCCGATATTAAAAGCAAAACCGGAAGTGTCTATAAATAAACATATGGTTTCAAAAATTACAGGTTCTATTGAATTGAATAATGTTTGTTTTAGGTACAAAACCGATACTCCGAATATAATTGACGATCTGTCATTAAAAATAAAAGCCGGACAATATATTGCGATTGTCGGTAAATCCGGATGCGGTAAATCCACACTCATGCGGTTGCTTTTGGGATTTGAAAAACCGCAGCGCGGAGCTATATATTATGACGGCAAAGATATGGAATTCTTAGATTTAAAATCTCTCAGGCGGAATATGGGTGTTGTTATGCAAAACGGAAAATTATTTGCCGGAGATATTTATTCTAATATAACAGTATCAGCTCCTTGGCTGACTACCGAAGAAGCTATGCAGGCAGCCCGGGACGCCGGTATGGAAGATGATATAAAAAATATGCCTATGGGTTTGCATACTATTATATCGGAAGGAGGAGGAGGTATATCCGGCGGGCAGAAACAAAGACTTATGATAGCACGTGCAATAGCTCCGAAACCTAAAATATTGTTATTTGACGAAGCGACAAGCGCTCTTGATAACATAACACAAAAACAAGTATCAGAATCTCTCGATAAATTAAAATGCACTAGAATTGTAATCGCTCACCGTTTATCTACAATAAAACAATGCGACCGTATAATTGTCCTCGATAAAGGAAAAATTATTGAAGACGGTACATTTGAAGAATTAATTGCAAACGGCGGTTTTTTTGCGGAACTAGTTGAACGCCAAAGGATATAATAAAAGCTTATTTATTAATATATAATTTTAGGATTGCTTTATTATATTTTATAATAACTTGATTTTTAATTTTGTTTATGTTAGAATTGCATCTGTGTTAAAACTTGCTTTTATTATAAATTTAAATATAAAAAGATATTTATAAAAAATACAATGCAACTGCCGAAAGGATTAATAATAAAATTTATGATGGTAACAGTTATCGGACGCGGTCACAGCGGCACCAGAGCCATGTCGCACACATTATCTGCGAGCGGATTTTATATGGGCGAACCTCTTAATGTTTCCGGAGATTTAATTCCTCCTAACGATATTTATGAAGCTTGCCGTGTTTTTGGACGCTATGTAAAATATTTAGGTAACATGGAGTGGGATTTTTCTGAAGTATTGTCAATGGAACCTGTTCCGGAATTTAAAAAACTAATTGAAAGTTTTTTACATACCGTTCTTGAAAGCAACGCAGAAAACAAAGGCTGGAAAATCCCTGAAACAACTCTGTGTTATCCATGGATAGCAAAAATGTTTCCCGAAATAAAATATATTCATTGGGTAAGAGATCCGCGTGACTGCGTTTTAAACAAACATGTTACGGATGATATGTCGGTATTCGGAATTGAGTACGATAAAACGGATAATGTTATATTAAGACGTGCTATAAGCTGGAAATACCAAAGAGAATTAGTTAAAGCAACTCCTAAAACGAAATATAATTTTTATGTAAAATTTGAGGATATGGTATTCCGTCAAAACGAAGTATTGGCGGGTCTTAGCGAATTTTTAGGCGTAAAACTTGCCAAAATAGAAATGCGGCCGGATTCTGTAGGCAGATGGAAAACATCCGATGAAGTTTGCATGTTTGATTTTTTCCGCGAAGATATGATAGAATGCGGTTACGAATTTTAATTTTAGTACATTAATAAAAAAATAATTTATTTTTAATATAAGGTAATATAATGTCAAAAGTAATATGGAAAGGGTCTACCCTTTTAGCTCCTGTTCCTCCTGTTCTTGTAACATGCGGTAATTCCGAAAAAGCTAATGTTATGACTGTCGCTTGGACAGGAATAATAAATTCACAGCCTCCGAAAACATATATTTCTGTCCGCCCTGAAAGATGGTCTTATGTTTTAATCAATGAAACACGTGAATTTGCTATAAATCTTCCCACCGCTTCATTAATAAAAACCGTGGATTTTTGCGGAATAAGATCCGGAAAGGATATCGATAAATTTTCGGCTTGTTCGATTGTTAAAGAATCCGCCAGTGAAATAGCATGTCCTCTTGTCGCGCAAAGTCCGCTCTCATTGGAATGTAAAGTGACTGATATAATGCCGCTTGGTTCTCATACAATGTTTATAGCCGATATCGTTGCTGTTAGTGTTAATGAGGATTTAATCGATTCAGACGGTAAACTTCATTTAGAAGGAGCGGCTCTCGCCGCATATTCTCATGGCAGTTATTACGCATTAGGTAAAAAAATCGGAAGCTTTGGTTTTTCAGTTAAAAAGAAAAGAACAAAAAAATAAGATAAGGAGATGATAAATTGAAAAAAGCATTGATATTTTGGGGAGGCTGGGACGGTCACGAACCTTCGCTTGTCGCAAAGAGATTTGAAAATATTTTAAAAGAAGAAAACTTTTCAGTTGAAGTCTATGATACCTTAGATTGTTTGAACGATGTTGAAAAATTAAAAGACCTTGATCTCATTGTTCCAATATGGACAGGAGGAAATATTCCCGGAGAATATACCCGAAATGTTGCAACAGCAGTAGGAATCGGAGTCGGTCTTGCGGGATGCCACGGAGGTATGTGCGATGCTTTCAGAAACGATACCGAATGGCAATTTATGACCGGCGGGCAATGGGTTTCACACCCCGGAGGAGAAGTTGATTATACTGTAAATATTTGTCCGAATTCAAGTTCAATAACGCTTGGAATAGAAGATTTCCCGGTACGCAGCGAACAGTATTATTTACATATTGATCCTTCAATTGAAGTTTTGGCTACAACGCGTTTCCCTGTCGCAATATATTACCATATATCAAATAAACCTGTAGATATGCCGGTTGTTTGGACGAAATTTTGGGGTAACGGACGCGTTTTTTATAATTCACTCGGGCATCATGATGATGTATTCGATAAATCTCCTTCATCCGAAATAATAATGCGGAGAGGTATGTTATGGGCTGCCGAAGGTAAACAATATGTTACCGATAACAATATCAACCCCGACAGATTTTTTAACACCGCAAAAATGTATTAAAATTAATTTAACAGGAGTTTTATATGTCAGATAAAAAAATTAAAGTCGGAGTCGTCGGCTGCGGTTGCATTTCGGGGATATATCTACATAATTTAACTAAGATATTTAAAAATGTAGAAGTTGTCGCCTGTATGGATTTAATACGTGAAAGAGCTGAAAGCCGTGCCGCTGAATTTGGTATACCCCGCGTCTGTGATGTTATGGAATTTTATAAACAGGAAGATATCGAATTAGTTGTAAACTTAACAACTCCTAAATCACATAATGAAGTTGATATGTTGGCTTTGGAACACGGTAAAAATGTTTATTCGGAAAAACCTTTCGGAATTAATAAAAAAGAAGCGGCTCCTGTTATAGAACTGGCGAAGAAAAAAGGATTGCTTGTCGGATGCGCTCCTGAAACTTTCCTCGGCGGAGGTATTCAAACATGCAGAAAATTAATTGATGACGGATTAATCGGAACTCCTATAGCGGCTACAGCTTTTATGATGTGTCATGGTCATGAAAGCTGGCATCCGGATCCCGAATTCTACTACGAAATCGGAGGAGGACCTATGTTTGATATGGGTCCGTATTACCTAACCGCTCTGGTTTCCATGATGGGACCGGTTAAAAAAGTTGCGGGAGCTACAAATATTACTTTCCCGAAAAGGACAATAACAAGCGAAAAGAAAAATGGTAAAATTATCGAAGTAGAGGTTCCTACATATGTAACCGGAACGCTTACATTTGAAAGCGGAGCAATTGGTACAATAATCACGACATTCGATACCTGGGCTTCACAGCTCCCGCGTATAGAAATCTATGGTTCTCTCGGAACACTTTCAGTTCCTGATCCGAACACTTTCGGAGGACCAATTTATTTTGCAAAGCCCGGTTTGAACTGGACAGAAGTTCCGCTTGAATTCGGATACCGTGACAACAGCCGCGGAATCGGTGTTTCTGATATGTGCCGTGTGCTGCTCGAAGGAGGAGTGCAACGCGCTCATGGTGATATGGCATATCATGTTCTTGATATCATGCAGTCAATACACGATTCAAACGATACACAAAAAATATTAACTCTTGATTCTTCCTG
>JAVBPA010000116.1:0-2693 GCA_031549925.1 Eubacteriales bacterium | reverse complement strand
AAAATAGTTTTCAATAAAATACTCAACCGCATTGTAACAAGCGGAGCCGCACCCTCCGGTTAATACTATTTTATTATCCGAAAAACGTATGATATAATCATCATTTTTTACTTTTTCTGTTTTGCTTTCTTCGCGGTTTGTCAGCCCCACTAAGATTTCGTATTCTCTCCGGTTTGATTTATACCCTTCTTTTTCAAAATCATCTGTTATCGGCAGAGTAAAACCGTAGATATCCTTAATTTTCGCTCTTAAATATTTTGTCGCTTCGAGTTCGCTGTCAGATGCGTATTCTCCTCTGACAATTTGAAAATCTGATATACCCTCCGATAAAACGGCAAACATACTTTTTATATCGTTTGTATCTTTCAGTGTCTCTTTCTTATTGCATGAGGTTAGTATAAGAACAATCGCAAATAATAAAAAAATTAATGTAACATTTTTCATAATATTGCAATTATATAATTTATATCGGTTTATGTCAAGTAATTAACATAGAGTTTGTATATATTACACAGGGTATTCAAATAAATAAAATATAACATATATAATATATAATAAAACTGTATATCTGTATATTATAACAAATGTATTTTTGGATTTATTACGGGGGAATTTATGCGTAAAACACAATTGATGTCCGTTTTTATATTAATTTTTATACTGCTCGGATTTTATAGCTCCTGCGGAAACGAATCCGATGAAAATAACACAGAAGCAATAAAAATTACCTCTGAGGTAACCGAATCACAAACAACGGAGGCCGATTCGGCAGTTGTTTCGGAAGAATATACTCAACCGGTGACCTCTTCGCCGAAAAATCCCTCATTTTCAATTGAAGGAGGGTTTTATACCTCTTCAATTGCGCTTACACTTAATATGCCTGACGATAAAACAGGAGTGTATGCTATCCGGTATACAACAAACGGAGACGAACCGACCGGAAGCTCAACTAAATATGAAAAAGATATAACGCTGCTGGAAGCCCGTGAAAGCGTCGTAGTTCGCGCAGCATGTTTTTCACGGAGCGGGGATATACTCGGAAATATCATAACCAACACTTATATAAAAACAAAAACGGATTTTGCCGGTAAAATTATTTGTATTTCAGCTTCCCACGATTCACTCACCGGTCAGAGAGGGATATTTACAAATCCGACAATGTCGGGGAAGGAATGGGAGAGGGCTGCTCATGTTGAAATATACGATAATACAGGAAATAGAATAATAAATCAAGATGCGGGACTGCGCGTTTTCGGAGGTTCGTCGCGGGTATTGCAGCAAAAAGGGCTAAGACTAGTCGCGAGAAAAACCGATTATTTCAATGATATAAGATATAACGGAGAGGGAAGTTTTAAATATCCTTTCTTTGAAGAAAGAATAATCACAACCGAAACAGGAGAAAGCAGGATACTTGACAAATATGACCGGTTGGTATTGCGTAACGGAGGAAACGATTCTTTTCAAAGCGTAGCGGCTGATCCCATGCAAATGAATTTGGTAAGAGACGGAGTCGCAAACAACTTCGCGGCAATTATTGCGCCTTCTGTTACCGTGCAGTTATCCGAATTTGCGGTTGTGTATTTAAACGGGCAGTATTACGGATTGCTTGATTTGAAAGAGGATATCGAAGAGGATTATGCAAAAAATGTTTACTCGATAACAGATAAAGAAAATACCGCTTTTGTAAAAAGCGAACTTGATACAACCCGTCATTGTTCTTCTCATGCAAACGGAGGCTCCTGCCGTTTTTGCAATGTTTGGTTTTTTTATGAAATGGATCAAGGGGAAGTATCCGAAATTGAAAGGTTTTTATCCCTTTGTAAAAAAGCAATAGAAACAAAAACTGAAAGCGAAAGAGCGATTGTATATAATGAAATCTCAGCAGCAATTGATATGGATAATTTTATGCAGTACTGCGCGCTGAATTTATACATGTGCAATACAGACTGGCCTCATAATAATTTAAGGATGTGGAGATATACCGGTACTGCTTACGCGCAAAACAGTTATAAAGACGGAAAATGGCGTTTTACGATGCGTGATATGGATTTTACTATGGGAAGATATCAAAATCTAGTTCTTCCCGAAATATATTCTATGGCTGATACCGATACATTTTACCGTGCTTTGGGAAATTATTGGAACGGAGGATATAACTATGATATAAATTCGGGGTTGTATCCGGATTCGCTGCTGCTTCAGGGACTTCTTGATTTTTGCCTCAAAAATAATGGTTTTAAAGAAGATTTTATTTTATATTGCAATTCGCTTGTAAGTGAAGAAAATACAAAATTGTTAAAGAAAATAGTGGGGGAATACGCGGATTCGGCAGATGCCGAAATTGCCCGACATATAAAACGCTGGACGGGTACAATAGACGGAAAATATACCTATGAAAACTGGCTTAAACAAATAGATGCGGTGTATTCCTGGATTGACAGCAGAAGCGAATATTTTGTTTCTTATCTTAATACAGCAATGGAAAAATATTAAAAATAATTATGATAAAAAAAATCACGGTATCGTCCGGTTCATCCGGTATCAGCTCTTATGATGTAATTATAGGCTCTGATATTTTATCTAAATGCGGCAGATATATATCCGATTCTTTTCAAACAAATATAATGCGGAATCGGCGCGCGGTTATAATTACCGATTCAAATGTAAAACCGCTTTATTATGAAACCGCGGAA
>JAVBPA010000004.1:0-66429 GCA_031549925.1 Eubacteriales bacterium | reverse complement strand
CATGGGAACACCGATATCGGAACGTCCGAAAGAAGTAAAAAGCAGAGTTTCTTTCGGTCATTGGGAACTAGACAGCGTAGTTTCAAGCCGTGGTGAAAGCAAAGGGTGTTTTGCTACTTTTGTTGAACGCAAGAGCCGTTTGTACACCGCTATTAAAACGCCCGACAGAACGGCATCTTCGATGAAATCGGCTATTACACAGTTATTCAATGCGCTTCCCAAAGGAGCTTTTCTCAGCGGTACTACTGATCGCGGTAAAGAGTTCGCTTGTTGCGAAGCAATCAAAGAACAGCTTGGTATAACTCTTTATTTTGCTGATGCTTATTGTTCCTGGCAACGCGGCAGCAATGAAAATTCCAACGGTTTGCTGCGTGAATTTTATCCTAAAAGAACCGATTTATCGCTTGTTTCTCAGGATGATTTAATTCGTAATCTTTTTCTTATAAATTCCAGACCCAGAAAATGTCTCGGCTGGAAATCACCTATCCAAATCTTTTTACACGAAGTGGCGCTTTTGACTTGACAATTCATCAAAAATAAAAAATCCGATGTAAAATACGGATTTTTTTATCGGTTATTATTAATTTTATCTCTTATCGGATAATTTTTCCGATATTAATTTTTTTTGCAAAATAACTATAATGGAATCATTTTTAATTTATAAAATAATTGTTTTAATTTTGCATCAGTTTAAAAATTAAAACAAAATTTTTTCCTGTAATTATAAACGGAAATTTTTATATTTATATACATCTCCGCAGAAACGGTCTTTTCTTCTTTTTTTGCAAACCGGACAAACTTTTGATTGCGATAATCCGAGCGGAACACATATACATATATTTGAAACTGAAGTTATGTATACAGGCTGTTCCGTGATAATACCTCCCATTCTTTGCAATTCCGGATCGTCATTGTTGAGATATATTATTTTAGTAATATTTGTTTGAATTGAAATAAACAAATTTATGCAAATAATACACGAATCGGCTCGTATTGCCAAATAAAATTTTTTGCCAATTTCGGGATTTATTATATCTTCCCCATATTCATCTGTAAATCCTACGCTGAATAATTTTTCGTTTCCGCAAAGAGCTGTCGCGTTTACGGAAGGAATCCCTTTTACATTTGAACGCAATATAAACGGTCCTACCCATAAACAACCGTTTATATAACTTATTTCATCTGGGCAATTAGTCAGTGTTATGTAAGGTTCAGCCGGATTTTGAGGTACTATATTTATATTACAGCATTCGATAGCATGACATCCGCAGGGAGAAGGATTGGGTTTTACCGGAGTATCTGCAATAATACCGAATTTTTCAGCTAAATAAACAAGATGAAGAACTCCCGCTGCCAGACGTTTTGATTTTAAGTGAGGGTCTGTTCCTTTGCAATTAATAAAAATAAGACTTGATTCGTTTATACTTCCCATCAAATACCATATCGCCGATTGAACCATAGCGTAAGCATCGTTTTCATCAAGAACAGGTTTGGATAAAGCATCAACATCAGCTATTTCGAACGTTTTTTCCGCTGATACCGAAGGAAATGTATTGGCAAGCAACCAATCAAGCGCATATCTTAAATTTTCTGTTATTTCCGGAAATACTTCTTCAAAAGGTCCGTTTTTAAATATTTCTCCGGTTGGTTCTTTCTTTAGTCTGTCAATGCAATATATCAATTTATTTCCGGAAGAAAGAGCTATTTCAAAATGAACAAAATTGTTGTGAAAAGGTTCGTTTAAATGGTATTTAGAATTAATTATTCCAACATCATTGCAATAGTTCGGACCTCCGTCAGTTATTCCGCTTATAACAGTCGAAGTACATTCGGTAAAAGGAACACTTACCGGTATAAATTTTAATTGTCTTTCCAAAAGAATACTCTCCAATTCATATTTTATAATAAATTATTTTTAATAATGAAATATTTTAATAAATCTTTAATATAATAAACGGATATTATAATTTGTTTAATATAATATATGCCGAATTATTTTAAATGCCAAAAAAGATACCCCTGTCAGAGGTATCTCCTTTAAATTCATTTATTGGTTAATAATTTTGTAAATCATTTTAGAAAATACTTTAATTTATATTTTTATTACGCCGAGAAAGTTATGCGAATTTTGTTTTTAGGAGTGGAACATGATATTTGAAACAAAAAGATTATTTTTACGGGAATTAAATCAGAATGATTTTTTTGATTTATGCGAAATATTACAGGACGATAAGGTTATGTACGCGTATGAAGGCAAGTATTCTGATGAGGAAGTGCAAAATTGGCTTGATAAACAAATTATGCGATACAAAACCGACGGATTCGGACTTTGGGCGGTTATTTTACGTGAATCAGGTGAAATGATAGGGCAATGCGGATTAACTTTGCAGGAATGCAAAGAAAAAAAAGTACTTGAAATCGGATATTTATTTAAATATTTATACTGGCATTTCGGTTATGCCACCGAAGCGGCTGTTGCTTGTAAAGAATACGCTTTTTATAAGCTTCATTCAAAAGAAGTTTATTCCATTATCCGCGATA
Source organism: Eubacteriales bacterium (assembly GCA_031549925.1). GTDB lineage: Bacteria > Bacillota > Clostridia > Oscillospirales > CAG-272 > JAVBPA01. Next base: position 63,888 of record JAVBPA010000004.1, on the reverse strand, counting down.
CAAATACAGCTTCACAAAATGTAGCAATCCGAAACGGTATGTCTATTACGGATTCTTTGATAAAAAATTTCCGGGGAATTGAAATGCCTCACTTGGTTTTCTCGGTTAAAAAGCCATAAAATAATAAACCTTTGATTTTAGTGAAATATTAAATTTTTTATTAAAAGAAATATTTAAATCTTTAAAATATTTAATTACAAACAATCAAATATTACTCTAAATTGTTCATTTGTTTATATTTACAATATCCGAAACTTATTCAAAAAAATCTATAATTAAACATATTGTTTGTTTCATAAAATACTTTTTGTTGTATTTTTATTCATGTATTTTTTACAGATACAAAACATTATTTACCTATGATGTATAATTTTATATTAATTTAATTATAAATTTTTGTAGATTTGATGCCCTCCGTATTATGTATACATACATGTCAGATAACAAGAATTTTCCATTTTTTGTGTTGTTTTTATGCAAAAAGATACCGAAGCATCTATGGGGGAATAGTTGCTCCGGTACCTATATTTAAGAGGGGGGTTGGGAATTTACTCTATAATAATAGCACATTATTCGTCATATTGCAATAGACATTAATGTTTTATTTGTAAATAATATATTAAGGTTATACTTAATATCATTATATTTATTTATTATTTTTAATAATTAATATTATTAAATTTTTATAAATTTTATTGATTTTATATTATTTTTGTATTAAAATAGTAAAGTGTAAATTGTAAAATGCTTCATATTCCTATAAATATTTTATCAGGTATCCAATGAAAACGATATTATTTCACGGTAAAATTAAAAACATAAAACTGAAAAAAACTGTTCCGGCTGTCCGTATAATTATGCTAAGTGTATTTCTCATTATAATAATCGGAACTTTATTATTAATGCTCCCGATATCAAGCAAAAGCGGAGCTTTTACAAATTTTAAAACAGCTTCCTTTACCGCAGTTAGCGCAACTTGCCTTACCGGTTTAATAATACAGGACACAGCGACCTATTGGAATACATTCGGTCAATCTATTATTTTGATTATGATTCAAATAGGCGGACTTGGATTTATGACTCTATCCCTCTTGTTTTCTCTGATACTTCGTCGTGCCATAACTCCGCGAGAAAGACTTATTGCGGCGCAATCATACGGATTAACATCGGATATAGGGACGGTAAAATTGGCGCGCCGTGTTCTAATCGGTACATTTTCAATAGAATTTACCGGGGCTTGTCTGCTTGCAACACAATTTATCCCTCTTTTCGGTTTGCGGGACGGAATTTATTATTCAATATTCCATTCAATTTCCGCTTTTTGCAACGCAGGCTTTGATTTATTCGGGAATTTCAGCGGAAAATTTTCAAGTTTAGTTTATTTCCGTGATAATATAACGGTAAATATTGTAATAACTTTACTGATAATAATAGGCGGGTTAGGTTTTGTTGTATGGAACGATATAGTTGATTTTGTGAAAGACCGCGTAAAAATATCAATATACACAAAGTTTATCACTCTGACAACTTTGATATTAATTTTCGGCGGTACTTTATTAATATTTATTTTTGAATATACAAATGTCAATACAATGTCATCTCTTCCGCTCGGCAATAAAATATTAGCTTCATTTTTTCAATCCGTAACAACCCGAACCGCGGGTTTTTGTACGGTTGACAATGCTCTTTTAACTGAAAATTCAAAAGTTTTATCATCTGTTTTAATGTTTATCGGAGGTGCTTCCGGATCAACCGCAGGGGGAGTTAAAGTAAGTACAATAAATGTTATCATACTTACAATGATATGTTCGTCCGCCGGATTAAAAGATGTTTTATTTGCGAAAAGAAATATTTCACACGCCAATATTACGCGTGCAATCGCAGTTACCGGAATAAGTTTATTTTTTGTATTAACTTCAGTATTTTGTATTACATCAATCGACGGGTTTTCGTTTGTCGATACATTATTTGAATGTACTTCCGCTATGGGTACAGTAGGTCTTACTGCCTCTCTGACACCACTGTTATCTTCTGCTTCGCATTATATATTAATGCTGCTTATGTTTTTCGGGAAAGTTGGTATATTAACAGTAACTTTTTCAATTATGTTAAGGTCATCTGTTCGTTCCAGTATTATATCTTATCCTGAAATAAACTTTCCGATAGGATAATTAAAATATAAGATAAATTATACTTATATATTTTTATTTGTTTTTTAACAGAATTTTTATCGTATAAAAAATTATATATATATATGTTTTGGTTACTTTTTCAAAAAGTAACAAAAGGAAAATAATGAAAACGTTCTGTATTATCGGGCTCGGAAGATTCGGGCAAACACTTGCGAAAACCTTAATAAAAAAAGGTCATCAAGTAATGGTTCTTGACGCAAATCCGGAAATAATAAATTCCCTTTCCGAAAATTTTACAAACGCCGTCATCGGCGATTGTACAAGCGAAGCGGTTTTGCGGGCTTCGGGAGTAAAAAATTATGACTGCGCTGTTGTGTGCATTTCCGAAAATATAAACGACAACATTTTAACCACTCTCTTATTAAAAGATATCGGAGTTAAGCGTGTAGTTGTTCGTGCCATTTCTGCTTTGCACAGGCGCGTTCTTGAAAAAATCGGAGCTGATCAAGTAGTTTTTCCGGAAGAAGATATGGGTGAAAAGCTTGCTTATACTTTATCCAGAATTGATGTCCTTGAATATATTGAACTATCTGAAGAATTTTCTATTGCAGAATTAAAAATTCCGTCTTCGTGGGTAGGCAAAAACATAGCGGAATTAGATATACGGAAAAAATTCGGTATAACAGTCATAGCTATAAATGACACCGTAACGGGAGAAATTATGATATCTCCGAGTATTATACGTTCTTTTTGTCCGGCTGATGTCGTTACCGTAGTCGGACTGAATGAAAATATAAATAAATTTTTAAAATAATTTTTTAAAATTCCTTATTTTTTATTATCGTTATAATTTTAAAATAACATATCCGATGATATTTACATATAATACTTCGTTTGATTGAATTTATTATATTTATCATCGGATATGTTATTATTTTGGGGTTGTTTATTTATATTATTTTATTGTAATATCATGGGTAAATTCATTGGTTGTTAAATTTAAGTTTTCCAAACAATCTATTTTTTTGCCGTTGACAAAAAGATTTTCTATGCGCATATTGTATGTTTGATGTTCTTTGTTTACTCCCACAAATGTTGACGGAGGCATTTTTAATCCTTCATCTACTTGTACATAAATATTGCGGAAAGTAATGTCACGGTTTTCACCGTAAAGATAATCTTTTGACCATATACCATAATACAAATGAGCAAAGAATAGCTGCGGCATAAAACCTTCTTTGTATTCAAAAACATGATCGTCGCTGTTTTGGTAAATCGGTTCAAGAGTATAGCGGGAATATTCTACCCTGATATTATCAAATATTAAATCATGAACATAACCGCGGTCCCCGTTTTGTAAATCCATGTTCATATGCGCGCCGTGAATTAAATCGCAATCTTCAAATAATATATTACGATATTCATCAGCGCAGGTTTCAGCACCGATTTCAAGATTACGTCCCCAATCGCACCAAAGAACACAATTTTTTATATGGATATTTTCAACATTTCTCGTATCCCAGCCTTTCAATCCTTTTAAAACGATGACATCATCGAAATTACGCAAAAAGCTGTTGCAAACCATTCCGTTGGCGGAGTTCACAAAATCAATACCGTCGCTGTTGTATCTCCACATACCTATTGTTTTTATATTGTCAAATATTACATTGTCCGAATTAACTACCGTAGCCGTCCAAACAGAAGAATCTCGGAATATTATACCGCTTATTTCAACATTTAGAGCGTTCGTGGTTCTCATGCAGCCGATAGGTCCCGTTACACAATCTGCGTCTCCGCGTTTTTCCCATGAATTGTCAAGTATACCTTCGCCTACTATACGTACATTCTTTGCATTTACAATATTCACAGCCGTCATAACTACAGCACCGGCATCAATAAACAGAGTTTGTCCGGTTTTTAAGTTAATATAACCGGGTTTATGTATACCGGGACCGAAATAGATAACTCCCGCGTCATCCGGTTTTACACCGAAATCGAAAATCGGATTCATAAATATATGAAGAGCATAATGAAATCCGTCAAGTTCAAGCGTATATTGCCCGTTTTTTTCAAGTTTAAAAGTTATTTCGCATCCGGAAACGCTGGGTTTAATATTTTTAGAAAGCGGTCTGATTGCAACATCAGAAAAATCACGGGAAGCGCAAACTTTCATTTCAACACTTTCATCAGAAGCAAAATATATGAATGAAGCCATTTCGGTTTGTTCGAGCGGTCTCTGTTGTCCCGGCCAAACCCGATTGAAAGGAATCGCCGAAACCCTTGCGGTATAAGCCTGTGCGGGAATTCCGTTTATCGTTATTTGATAATCGCCGGAAATCGGTTCGTTTTCCGGTAAAGGATAAATTTTTAACATTTTATACCCTCCGTTATAAGTTTAATAAATTTTACTGAATATTTTTATACAATATTGAAAACTATGTGATAAGCAAGTCAAATAAGTTATCAGTTGACAAAATTTGATGAGGTCATTATAATATAAATTGCCGGTCATTGCAACTGAATTCAATAAAATAATTTATTATAACATAGCGGGAGGATAATATTTTAAATGAAAAAAATAAATGATAATAAAATATATTCCGCGAATAAACTATTGATTCGTGTAGCTATATCCGCTGTTTTTTTATCTTTCGCAATAGTAGTAAAAATACTTTTATCCTTCTATCTTCCTTTTCTCGGAACTTCCGGTATAAAAATCGATTTTTCCGGAGTTTTTTCAGCGTTCCCTGCTATGATTTTCGGCCCGATATACGGAGGAATTGTTTTTGCGCTTGCTGATTTTATTGGATTTATCCTGAAACCTACGGGAGCTTTTTTACCGCATTTGACAGCAACACAATTTTTAACGGGATTTTTAATCGGACTCTTATGGTATTTTTTAAATTCAAAAAATAAAAGAAGTATCATTATCAAAGTATCGGCTGTAACACTCTGTATTCTTTTTGTGTTAACCGGTATATTCGGTATAGCTTTTCACATATCTTTAAAAAATGACGGTATATCATCATCATTAATTGTAAAAGCGGAAGAATTACCTTCAAAAATGGATCTTGATCATAAAAACATTTCGCCTCTTTCATACCTGGCAAGATACTTGGCAAAATACAATATAGAATCATATATAGTTTTACCATATAAAGGTGAAAATACCGATGAAATGATTATTCCCGCTCAAGTATCTAAAGGGGATGGTTATGATGCTTATCCGGTCGTTGAAATTTACGATGGATTTTTAAGCAGTAATAATTCAAATGCTGATATATACATTCCGATGACTATAAAAACTATCGGTAAAAATGCTTTCGGAGACAATTATACAGGAACAATACATGCTCCTGCCGGCAGCTACGCTATAAAGTTTGCACAAGAAAACAACTTGGAATATAAAGTAACTGATTTTCATGAAGCAACCGAATATTTCGAAAACGAATTTTACAGCTTTGTATCAAACGGTTCATACAGACGCAATCTAGCCTATTATATTAATATAGTAAAATTAGGTTCAATTATATCGTGCTTCGGAGGACTATTATTTTTAACAATAGTTATTATAATCAAAAAAAGCAAAATCGGACAAAACACTAATATATCAGGTTATATAATAATATTTATATCAATATTTATACCACGTTTTATTGTAACTACAATCAACACAGAAATTCTCCGCCGTGCTCTGGCGGTTTGGAACGGACGCGCTTTTATGGTTTTATGGGTCCCAAGAGCAGCTGAAGAAATTTTGACATGCGTTTTGCAAACATATTTGATTTTTATTCTATGGACAATATACGAAACAAATATACGCCATAAAATTAAATATTTATAAAAATAATCAAGAAGGTTTTTATTATGTCATATACCGATAAATATATCAATACAGCTATCGAACAATTATGCAAGGTACGCGACACACAAGCAACTGTTATACAAAAAGCCGCAAAAAAACTTACCGAAACTGTAATTTCCGGTAAAATGGTTTATATATTCGGCTGTACACACGCAGGGATTTTATCACAAGAAGCTTTTTACCGCACGGGAGGGCTTGCGGTTATAAATCCTATTCTTCCGCAGGGATTGAATTGCGATGTTGTACCTATAACTCTTACAAGCTCGCTTGAAAGACTTGAAGGATTCGGCAAAACAATTGCCGCTTCTGTTGGCTTTCGGGAAGGAGATATGCTTATAATACATTCGGTTTCGGGACGAAACAGTGTACCGGTTGAATTATGTGCCTCCGCCGCTGAAATGGGCGTTTTTACCGTGGCAATAACTTGTATGGAATATTCCGCTAAATCAAAATCCCGCCACAGCAGCGGGAAACGTTTATTTGAAGCCGCGCATCTTGTAATTGATAACTGCGGTATCTTCGGTGACGCTGCGATTGATGTGGATGGATTTGCCGGAAAGGTTTCTCCTACTTCCACTGTCACGGGAGCTGCTATAATAAATTCTATTTGCGCGGAATCTGTCCAATTGTTTATAGAAGCCGGAGTAGAACCTCCCGTATTCATGAGTGCTAATATAGACGGGGGCGATGATTATAATAATCGAATTATGGAAAAATACCGCGAAAAAATTAAATATCTATAAATATAAGACTACAATATCGGCGTATAAACCGATTTCGGAGGTTATGTTATGTTGTACAATATGATTTACGATACAAATGTCATACGATATTCTCCCGAAGATGTAACTTTCCATATGTCATATAATAATATGGCATGGAAATGGATACCGAAAACTGCCCGTATCGAATTAAATGACGGAAAAGTTTTATATTTCCACAAGGCAATATGTTCTGCCGAATACAAACACACGGGTGTTGCGGACGGCGTTTCGGCTGTTTATTCATCTTTTCGCAATGATGAAGGGCAAATAATTCCGATTACGGCGGTTACATTTGTATGGTGCTCCGCGGCTTCATGCGAACTCATATTTGAAATAAACATAACCGGCGACGAATCGGGTCAGATAGCCCGTATTGTATGGCCCGCTCCTTTAGAATTCAACGTTCCGAAAAATCAGGGTTATACCGTTCTTCCGCGTATGCAGGGTGCATTGTTCCCCGCCGGCTACGGATATAACAATCCGGCAGGTCGTATTCAGGAACGTGACGGTTACATGTCGTTTTTCGGTCAAGTGTTTTCGCCTGTCACCGAATCAGGCGCAGGTTATATCGCTGTCTTCGACACTCCATGGGATGCTTATTACAATTTTACAAACGATATCATTTCGCCGTATTTTGTTCCTTCGATGGGAACAGCTCGATACAAAAGACGGATGAAATACAGCTTTTTTAATAATTGTAATTATGTTACCATTTGCAAAGCTTATAGAAAACATAAATTATATTCGGGTGAATTTGTAACTTTGCGTGAAAAAGCCGCGCGTAATCCAAATATAAACCGTCTTATCGGAACTCCTATAATCCATGAGGGAATAGCTGTTCATATACACGAATTATCATATTATTACAACAAAGATGATCCGTCAAAAAACGATTATTTTACTCCTTTTTCAGAAATAGGCAGATATCTTAGAAGTCTGCAGGAAAGAGGGGTCAAAAAAGCTTATCTTCACCTGGACGGCTGGGGTAATCACGGTTATGATAATCTTCATCCGGATGTTTTTCCTCCTCACGCGGAAGCAGGGGGAGCGGAGGGAATGAGAGAGCTTTCGCAAACTTGCAGAGACTTGGGTTATATTTTTGGAATACACGACCAATACCGCGATTATTACTACGACGGGGCAAGCTTTTCTCCCGATAACGGAGTAATTGACTACGGGGGAGGACGAAATTATTGTACGGTTTGGTACGGAGGGCCTCATACTATTCTCTGCCCCGCTCTTTCCCCTTTGTATGTACGAAGAAATTATGAAGAATTTGAAAGACTTGATATAAAAATTGAGGGTTCGTATCTGGACGTATTTTCAATCGTAGGACTCGACGAATGTGTTTCAGAAGATCACCCGGTAACACGCGAACAATGCGTAAAACTGCGTTGTAACTGCTTTGATATATTAACGGCGAAGGGTATTATACCATCATCGGAAGAAACAATCGATTCGGTATTGCCATCTATAGCCTTATGTCATCACGCACCGTATTTTACTTCAGATTTAGGATCGTCAAGCGCAGTTCCGGTAGGAATACATGTCCCGCTTTTCAATTTGGTTTATCATGATTGTGTGGTTATACCCTGGTTCGGAGGCAAAAATTCACGCGGAGGATGGGGAATCCCCGGCTGCGATAACGGGTATATGCACGCACTTCTGAACGGAGGTACTATTTATTATTCGATTGCAGCGAGTAAAGAAGACATTGAATACGGAACTGATGCTCTAACCCTTCAAAGCCGTGTTGCTTTTTCCGAAATGCTGTCACATGAATTTATAGAAGGAAATCTTCGCAGGCAGCGTTCATTATTTGCTCTTCCTGACGGGAAAGCAGTTTGTGTTGAAGTAAATTTTGATACTGATGAGTATTCGATAAAATATCAATGAATGATAAATGAATATAAATGATATAAAAAGCTTTGACAGAAAGCTTATAAACGAAAAATTCAAAAGCGAAGAAGAACGTACAAAAGCAGCTATGCGTCTAATTGCCGGGGAACCGCTTGCTTATATAATAGGGGAATGGTATTTTTGGAAAGAAACATATAAAGTAACTTCCGATTGTCTGATACCGCGTCCGGAAACCGAATTTTTAGTGGAATACGCAATAAAAAACATACCCGAGAACGGTATTTTTATCGATTTGTGTACCGGGAGCGGGTGTGTTGCGATATCAATTCTCGCATCAAGAAAAGATGTAACAGGTTATGCTTGTGATATATCTCCCAAAGCATTGGAAATTGCGCGTTATAACGCCGAAGCAAATGCTGTAGACAATTCTTTAACATTAATCGAATGTGATATAAACGATTTGGATTTTGTTAATTTATTGCCGAAATTCGACGTTATAACGGCAAATCCTCCGTATATAAGGACAAAGCTAATAGAAAGCCTTGATATCCAAGTAAGGAAAGAACCCTACATCGCCCTCGACGGAGGAGAAGACGGTTTTAGTTTTTACAGAAGCATTGAAAAATTTTATAAGAATCTTCTTTGTGAAAACGGAAAATTAATAATTGAAATCGGATATGATCAAGCAAACGATATAATCGGAATTTTCGGTGACGGTATTGTTATTAAAGATTATTCGGATAATGACAGAGTTTTCATTAAATAATAAACTGAATATATCCGCTTTTAAAAACTCCGAAAAATTTTTATTTATGTAATTTATTTTGATCTTTTAGAACCCGGTAAAGGATAAATTGTTTTTTCAAACGTTGTGTTGACTACTATTGCCGCGCTGAGATACAATGCTATTGCCGCGGCGCAGAGTAAAGCCCATGCGGATATAACTCCGAAAGAAGAATCAATTACTTTTAAATCAGTGAGGGCAATAAAAGGAAGCGCTACATCCAAAGCTAGAACTATCAGAGAAAGCAAACTGAATTTTTTAAAAAATGCCGGTGTCCATAGGTATACAATAAGAGTTAACACAACCCAAGCATAACCGTCTATAGTAGTATCGATCGGGCTTCCGCTTGTAATAGCATTGTATTTTATAAACATTTCTATTCCGCCTACCAGCATAAAGTATGCGCTGAAGAATAAAAATGTGTTTCCCCCCGCGGTGTTTCCTCCTTTTAAATCGATTAATCCGACAATAATTTGAACTACAAATCCTCCGATGAGCCAGCATCCTATGAGAGGCATAGCAGATTTTTCAACATTTCCGGTAAGAAGCGCAAAAAAACATATACAAGCAACGGCAAGCGCCACGAGTCCTGCCGGAGTTGGATTAGACCATTCTTTAGTTTTAACGGTAACAGTTTGATTTTCCATGATAATTTCTCCTATTTTAAATGTAATTAATAACTTCGGTTCAAATAATAATAAAAAATACCCTGTGAGCTTTTACACAGGGTATTATAATTCTATGTTAATACAATCTAATTATATAAAACAAATTAATTGTATATCACGTCATCATTTAATATAACCTGCTGCTCGTTTATATTCACATCCAAAAATCATTACAAAATCAATAATTTCTGTAATGAATGTAAATATAATAGCAAACAAATTATAAGCTACCATTATCGGTAATAATCCTTTCGATTAAATTTTGACATGAACCGAAGATGTTTCATTATACATAATAAAATTACTTTTGTCAATATATCTTTTAATAAAAATTAAATAACAAATACTGCCTTTTACCGGACAATCATTGATTTATTTTCGAAAGATATAATTTTTTCGTTTATTTTTTTAATCTTTCAATTTCCAGATACGGATTTGTTAAAAACAATTTTTATAAAAGCCTAAGTCTTTCAAATAATTGGGTTATTGTCGCGGTTCCGGTTACTCCTATTTGCTGAATTGTAATTGATGCTACTGCGTTTCCAACCGCTAAAGCCTGTGCCGGAGAAAGACCTGCCGTTATACCGAAAACAAAACCTGCGTTAAACGAATCACCCGCACCGCATATATCTATAGGTCCTTCTATCTTGAAAGAAGGACAATAATCATATGACCCATCTTCTCCAAAAAACCACGATCCCTTTGATCCGCATGTTATAACTGCGGATTTTCCGTTGCGTTCACATAATTTTTTACCGTATTCGCAAATCAATTCTGTATCCTCAAGCGCTCCTTCTTCCAACGAAAAACCGCTTGCTACTTCTTTATCATTGCATTTTATTGTTACTCCGCGGAAAGAATTTATAAAACCTCTTGAATCCGCCAAAATCATTTTATCAGGATTTTTTTCCGCTATGACGCAAAGAGCTTTTCTGACTAAAGAGGTTATCGCGGAACAATCAGCTTCTATAAATTGATCGCATATAATCATAGCTTCACATTCAGCTAAAGCGTATTCGATATTTTCTATCAGTTTTTGTTCCAATAAATCCGGTATACGTGAAAAATTACGCAAATCAAAACGGTTCATTTCAAAAGGTAATTCACCTTGCTTTTTATAAACAGGTTTTGTGTAAGTAGGTGTGCATATATCCGAAGTGCGTATTAAATATGAAGTGTCCGTTCCTGTTTTCAAAAGAGCCCGTTCAAGTTCCCATCCCTCTCCGTCTTCCCCGATGAAACCAACACAAACAGTCGGAACGCCCAGGGCTGATAAGTTATTTACAATCGTTCCGGCAGCTCCGGGAAACAGCGCACGGTGCGTTACCTGATATGCGGTTTTTCCTGTTTCAAGCGATCTTTCATCCAAACTTCCGTCTACATATAAATATTTATCAAGACAAAAATCCCCGGCTACAACTATTTTGCATTTCTTATGATACGCTTTATCAAGCTTTATAATTATATTTTCTATATCCATGTAAATTATTTTCCTTTCTTTCAGATAAAACCGATTATTTTATATCATTCGAATTCTTATTCTTTGATAAAATGTACTATTTACAAACTCCTAAAAAAATGTTACTATATATCAATTAATTTATATAATATCATAAATAATAAGTAAAAACAATACATACTGATTATTAAACCGCGATAAACTCATAATTATCCTATCCTCAAAGAATCTTCAACGGTTAATTTATGTAAAGCGGAAAAGTCAAAGCTTTTTTCAAAAAATTATACTTATCAAAATATCCAGTCAAATAAACCAATATATTTTTTCATATGAGGTCGATTTATGTTAATCGGTGCGCTTGATATCGGCGGATCTAAAACTATTGCCGCAATAGCTGAATTAAATACGCCGGTTTTCCCGAAAGCCGGGCTTATGTCAGATTATAAAATTTTGGAAAGCCGGACTTTTGAAACAATAACTTCCGGCGGGTTTGCAGATAAACATATGAAGCTTTGTTCGGATGTTTTGCTTGAACTCATCTCCGAAAAAGGATACAATTACGAACAACTGCGGGGAGTAGGAATAAGCGCTCCGGGAATGGTTGACGCTTTTTCAGAAAACTTGATTTTCGCTCCCGGTACGGGTTGGAAAAATGTAAATTTAAACAGCTTTCTCCGCAAATATTTAAATGATTCCGGGCTTATGAATGATATCGTCATACACACGGATAATGATGTAAATGTATGTGCCAGAGCCGAAGCCGCTGAGAGCGGAAAAGATAATTTGTTTTGGATAACCGTCAGCAATGGTATCGGAGGCGCTTTAATATCGGATGGAAAAATTTTAGGAGGAGCACATTCTGTTGCCGGGGAAATCGGTCATTGCAAGGTTGAATACGAAAATCCCCGTAAATGTCCCTGCGGTCAATACGGCTGTGCCGAAGCTCATTGTTCGGGTAAAGCGGCAGGGAAAATGGCGGTTGAAAAAGCCGAAAAATCCGCTTCTTTCAAAGAAAAATTCAAAGGTGAAAAAATCGACGCCTCATCTTGCGCCGCTCTTGCCGCAAGGGGAGATAAAGAAGCTCTTGAAATATTCGCAACAGTAGGAGATTATCTTGGAAGAGCAATAGCGCAAGCGATTAACTTAACTGATCCGGCGGCTGTGTATATAGGAGGAGGTATGGCAAAATCATTTGATTTGCTGTATCCTCATATTATGGATAGAATTAAAAAAAGCGCGGTTTCAATCGGATTTGAAATTCCGGTTCTTCCTTCCGCTATTGGTTATACAGCTTCTCTCACCGGCGCTTTTAAACTTGCTATGGAATGAAAAATAAATATAAAGAAGGTTATTATTATGACAAAATCTATTTCCGATTCAATAAAATCTTATATAAATAAAACCGCTTCATCAATGATGCTTTCTGATACGGATATTTTAGCTGAAATTGTTGAACGTTTAATGATACTCCGTGCCGGCGGAGGTGTTCTTTATACTGCCGGAAACGGCGGTTCCGCTGCGACCGCTTCTCACATGGCAAATGATATGACAAAAGGTACCCGCGCTCACGGTAGGCTTGGAATACGAACAATATGTCTAAACGACGCATATGCTGTTCAAACATGCCTTGCAAACGACTTTTCATATGAAGATGCATTATCTATTGCACTGGAAACGCTTGGGCGTAAGGACGATGTTTTATTTGTATACAGCGGAAGCGGAAATTCGGAAAATATAATACGCTGTGTTAAAACGGCACATGAGCTTGGAATGTATGTTATCTCCTTCACCGGACGCGACGGAGGAAAAATACGTGCAATGAGCGATATTTGCGCAATAGCTCCCTCGGAAATTATGGAAACCATAGAAGATATTCATATGATGTGGGAACATGCGATAGCTTGCGAACTCAGAAAACGTTTCGAAATGATTTGGGATATAGAAAAACTTCGGCCTTTTACGCAAAAACCCAAAGCTGCTCTATTTGATTTTGACGGAACAGTAAGTTTAATACGCCAAGGCTGGCAGGAAATAATGATTCCGTATTTTATTGAAATATTAACCGAAACTCCCGCTTACATTTTAGCCTGCGCCGCCGGACGGGAAAAAGAAGAATTAAATAATATAAAAAACACCGTAACAGATTTTGTAGATATTTTAACTGGGAAACAGACTATTTTTCAATGCGAAAAATTAAACGAAGAAGTTATCGCTCGCGGAGGGGAAGCTGTTGATCCGTATCTATACAAAAAGGAATATTTGCGCCGTTTGCTTGAGAGAATAGCATACCGCAGAGAGGGGCTGCGCATCGGTGATATCCGCCCGGAAAGAATGATTGTCGAAGGTTTTGTTTCCTGCGTAAATAAACTGCATGAAAAAGGTATAAAAGTATATTTGGCAAGCGGAACGGACGAAGCTGATGTAATGACGGAAGCCGCTCTGCTCGGGGTTTCAGATTTATTTGACGGGGGTATTTACGGTGCCCGTGATGAAATAAAAGATTGCTCAAAAGAACTTGTAATACGCCGTATAATTGAAGAGAATGGTATATCGGGCGAAGATATAATATCTTTTGGTGATGGTTATGTCGAAATTGAATTAATTGCCGAACTCGGCGGTTATGCTGTAGGTGTTGCTACAGACGAAGAATTTTTAATCGAAAAAGCTTACGGTAAAAAATCAATTGATGATCATTCGGTAAATTTATGGAAACGCGGAAGATTAACCGCTGCCGGAGCCAGTGCTATTATACCTGATTTTACCGGTTTTGATTTGGAAAAATTAATATAAACAAAAGGTTAAAAGGATTTTGAGGAATTTAATAATAAATTCGCAAAATGATACAAATATATAATGCAAATAAAAAAATATTTCGGCAGTGCGGATTTTTGGAAAACAGCTCTTCGGCTTGCGTTGCCTATTGCTTTGCAAAATCTTCTGATGAGTTCACTTTCGCTCGTTGATACTTTAATGTTGGGACAAATGGGTAGTATTACCCTTTCCGGAGTAGGAATGGCTGCTCAATGGAGTTGGCTCATGAATATCGTATTCTTTGGTTTATATTCAGGAGGTTCGGTATTTATTTCCCAATATTGGGGTGCCGGCGAAAAAAAAGAAATTTCAAAAATCTACGGCATTATGTTAACACATACGGCAGCTATTTCCATCTTGTTTTTTTGCGTAGCTTTTTTCTTCCCGGAATATGTAATACGCATGTTCAACAGTGATAAAGCAGTAATAGCAGCCGGAGCTTCATATCTGCGTATCGCGGCTTTTTCTTATCTTCCGACCGCATTATCGGGTTGTGCTTCAACACTTCTGCGTTCAACCGAAAACGTACGGCTTCCGATGATTTCATCAATGTTAGTAACAGTTTTCAACGCAATTTTAAACTGGATATTAATATTCGGAAAATTCGGTTTTCCGCGTCTCGAAGAAAAAGGAGCGGCTATCGCTTCCGTTATATCAAGTGTATTGGGTGTTATTGTAATTTATACGATTTCAATAATCCAAAAAAACATAGCAGTTCCCCGGATAAAAGATTTGCTTGGTTTTGATCGCAAGCTTCTTTTTTATTTTTATAAAATATCCGTACCCGTGCTTTTAAACGAAACATTTTGGGCGCTCGGTACATTCTGTTACAATTTAATATTCGGTCATCTCGGATATGAAAACTTTGCTGCTCTTACAATATGCCGCACTGTAGAAGGTCTTGCTTTTGTATTCTTTGTAGGTTTATGTACCGCAAGTGCCGTTATGATAGGAAAATCAATCGGAGCGGGAGATGCCGGCGAAGCATATAATATCGCTTTGCGTTTTGCAGTAATCATTCCGATTATCGGTTTGATTGTCGGTATAGGAATTATATTGCTGCGCGAACAGTTTATTTATTTATTTAATTTGAACGGTTCATTAAACGCGGCAACTACGCAGTCGGCGAGGGAAATTCTTTTTATTTACGGAATTTGGCTTTGTCCGCGTATGATACCATACATCCAAATCGTTGGAATCTTCCGGCCGGGAGGAGACACTATTACAGGAATGAAATATGATCTCGGTATGGTATGGTGTGTTGCTCTTCCCGTTACATTAATGACGGCATTTTTATTCCATTTGCCTTTTACACTGGTATTTTTTCTGATGTATGTAGCTGAAGATACTATAAAAGTTTTTTTGTGTCTGCGTCGTTTTATTTCTAAAAAATGGATTAGAAAATTGGTTTAATTACGAACAGAAAAGAATACGTTTTATATTTTAAATAACCAAAAATGTATATAATTTTTTAATTTTAAAACAATAAAAAACCGGAACCTTGAAAATTGGATCCGGTATTTTTTATTTCGGTAATATTTTTGTAAAATCAATTTCGCAGGAATTTTACTTTACATATAAATTTATTTATCAAGGCAGCTTCCGCAGTCTCCGTGCTTTATTCTATCGTTTTCTTCCGCGCGTTTAGCGTTGTTCCATTTATCCATAGCGCCTACAAGATATCCGGTTATACGGCGGATTCTTTCAAACGGAATTGTTCCCTCTTCTTCTTTTCTGCCGCATTTCGGGCATGTGTTCCCTATTATTCCCGTATATCCGCAAATCGGGTCGCGGTCTACGGGATGATTAATTGATCCGTAGCCTATTCCGCTTTCTTTCATATGACGGATAATAGCTTCAAAAGCGTCAAGATTTTTCAGCGGATCTCCGTCAAGCTCAACATATGTTATGTGTCCCGCGTTTGTGAATGTATGATAAGGAGCTTCAATTGATATTTTATTATAGCATGAAATCGGATAATAAACCGGTACATGGAAAGAGTTTGTATAATACTTGCGGTCTGTAACTCCCTCTATTACACCGAAGCGTTCGCGGTCAAGCTTTACAAAACGTCCGGATAAGCCTTCGGCAGGGGTTGCGAGAAGTGAAAAATTTAATCCGTATTTTTTAGCCGCTTCGTCCATACGGCGTCTCATGTGAGCTACTATTTCAAGTCCGAGGTTTTGTGCCTCCGCGCTTTCACCGTGATGTTTTCCGACTAAAACTTTCAATGTTTCAGCCAATCCTATGAATCCCATTGTAAGGGTTCCGTGACGCAATACTTCTCCCACTTCGTCATCCGGACCGAGTTTATCGCTGTCAAGCCATATTCCTTCGCCCATTAGGAACGGGAAATTGCGTACCCGTTTTCCGCATTGAATTTTAAAACGAGCCAGGAGCTGTTCAACTATTACTTCTATTTTCCGGTCGAGATCCTCAAAAAACCAATTTAAATTTCCTTTAGAATTGATTGCTATTCTGGGAAGATTTATACTAGAAAAGCTCAGATTTCCTCTTCCTCCGGTTACTTGTTTTTCCGGGTCATATACATTTGCCATAACTCGTGTGCGGCATCCCATATAAGCAACTTCGGTATTATAATCTCCTTCGCGGTAGAACTGTTTGTTATAAGGAGCGTCAAGGAATGAAAAGTTCGGGAACAATCGTTTTGCCGAAACCTTGCAAGCCAGTTTAAACAAATCATAGTTGGGATCTTCGGGGTTATAATTTATACCTTCTTTGATTTTAAATATTTGTATCGGGAATATCGGGGTTTCGCCGTTCCCCAAACCTGCTTCGGTGGCAAGCAGTAAATTCTTTACAACCATACGTCCTTCCGGCGATGTATCCGTTCCGTAATTCAATGAACTGAAAGGAATTTGCGCTCCGGCTCTCGAATGCATAGTATTAAGATTATGGACTAATGCTTCCATTGCCTGATAAGCTGCCTTATCTATTTCAACGATCGACCAGTGGCGTGTAAAACGAATCATTTCTTCAGGGTCAACGTTTGTATCTCCGATAGCGCGTGTAACCGCTATTTTTAACTCTTTGTCAAAACCCGCTGAGTTTTCAAGCGCAGGGACTTCTGATAATGATGAAACCAGTTTGCCGGCAGTCTCGAGTAATTCGTTCTCGTTTCCCAACCCTTTATAAATTAATATATCGGCAGCTTTCGCTATGTTTTTGGTAAAAATCTTTTTATATGATTTTCTTATTCCCTCCGACATGGCAAAATCAAAATTCGGAACTCCCTGTCCGCCGTGCTGATCATTTTGGTTGGCTTGTATAGCAATACAAGCAAGAGCCGCGTAACTGTTGATATCCTGCGGTTCACGCAAATGACCGTGTCCTGTTGCAAAACCTCCGTCAAAAAGTTTTACCAAGTCTATTTGACAACAAGTTGTGGTAAGAGTATAGAAATCCAAATCATGAATATGTATATCGCCGTCACGGTGAGCAGCTGAAATTTTCGGATCTATAACATATAATTCATAAAACTGCTTTGCGCCCTCACTTCCGTATTTAAGCATAGTACCCATAGCCGTATCACCGTCTATATTGGCATTTTCACGCTTGATATCCATATCGGAAGCTTTTTTAAAAGTCAAATCCTCATATATCTTCATAAGGCGCGTATTCATATCGCGTATACGTGTTCTCTCGGCTCTGTATATGATAAATTCTTTCGCTGTGCGGGCATGTCCGTGTTCTATCAAAACTACTTCGACCATATTTTGTATATCTTCAACTTCAGGCAATGTTCCGTCAGGAGTTTCACCTTCGATTCTCTGAGCGACTTCACAAGCCAAATTCATCGAGGTATCAGTATCCCGTATACCTGTCGCGTTGAATGCTTTATTTATGGCATTCGCTATTTTTTCGATATTAAAAGCGGCTTCACGTCCGTCGCGTTTTATTATTTTTGTTATCATTGTATTACACCTGATTCAAATTATTATTATTAATTATTTTGTTTTTAAAACGCTGCAATTTGACGTTTTAATATATCATCAGCTTGTTTTCGCCATATTGCGAGTGAATTTTAAAGTGAAAATTTCCGCAAAAAAAGTGAAAAAAATAAAACGCAGGAGAATGACCCCGCGTTATATGGGCCTATGTATTACTTAACGAACACAATATATAGTATATTCGTTAATCTCTGAGACTATTATATAGTTTATATTAATTATTGTCAATAGAAAAAGGTGAAAAACATATATACAAAAATACACCAATTTAATATCATAAAATCGTCGATATTCCCATATAGAAAATAAACACGATTTTTTGTACATACTGCCATATAATACAGTAAATCATTTTAATTAAACATAAAAAAGCAGATAAAATTTTTATTTCATGAATTTTATCTGCTTCTGTATAATGGATTAGTTAAAGCCTATCAATATTAATAAAAATATGTATTTAAAACAGTATAATCCGCAAAATTTTCATCTTTTATACAATAAGTTTATTATTTTGTTATTAAAGGCAGTTTATCAAGTTCTAAGCGGATAATATTTAAATTAAACGCAAAATCGGCAATCTCCATATAAATAGTGCTGTTTTTATCAATGTCTGTTATGTCTATTTCAATACTGTATTTCGATTCCGCTTCATTTGCCCGCGGAGTTAAGGGTTCTATTATATCATTTGTAGAATTGTATAACCCAAAATATTGTATACATGTCGCGTTATCCGAAATATTCATTTTCAAATAACTTTTATTATCACGTTTTTCGATATAGATATCTTCTGCCGAGGGTTTTACAGTATCAACAATAAAATCCATACTCCATGTATTAAACCCTCCCCATTCAAGCGAACAAGTCAGCTCCATTGTATATATTCCGTCCGGCATTATATAAAATAAGTCGGAAGTGTCGCTGCCGTCCCATAAATAGTGGATATTATATTTATTAAATCCTTCGTCTTCAGATATAAAATATCCTTTGGTCATAGCACCCATATTATATTCTTCATAAACAATTTCGCCGGTGGATTTTGCTTTTATTTTTATCGCAAGATCTAATACATTTCTCTGCGGAGTTAATTGCAAAGCGATATAATCACCCCAGCCGTCATTGTTCGGAGATATGGATATAAGATCCGCGCGGGCTTCATCCGTATCATAATAAGCACTGCTTCCAATAGCATACATTTTAACGCTTTCATCTAATTTCAAGTATGAAAACGCATATTGCGTATAAAAAGCTTTTGAATTATTAGGTTCTCCGGAAAAAACCGGAGGTTTGTTCCAGTCCCCGCAAAATCCCACATAAGGAACTGATATCGCGGAATACTCTGTTTCGTTTAACGGATTAAGCCATACAAAGCCTTCCGCAAAAAAACCGTTTTTAAATATATCTCCGTATTTTCTGAATGTATTGGAATCTATTTCTACTTTTAATATTATTTCAAGTTCTCCGTTTGCGGGAACTTTTATTATTTCCGAAGCTTTTGATTCGCTGCCGTATTTGTTTATATTTGCTCCGCTTCCTCCCGCAAGAGTTATTTTTGCCAGTTTAAAAGCATAATCATCACCGGTTATAAAATATTCTCCGCCTGTGTATAAACTTTTATTTGTATAATTTATGTATACGGATTCATCGCTTGTTACGGAAGCGTTTAATTTATAATCAATATCTTTATCAGTTGTATTATGTACGGTAAATTTTATTTCGAATGTTTTACCTATTTTATCTCCGAGTTCAATTTTTGATTTCCCTCTATCTCCGGCAATATAACAAGTATAATCAAGAGCGGTTTTGATATCAAGCAGTCCGGCTCCCTGTTCTCGCGGCGAATATTCATATCCTGTATCAACATCGGTCAGCGGATTGGCTGTTGACAATAAAATATTCGTAATTAAATTTATATCTTCATAATCATAATTTCCGGTTTCATTTAATTTTTGTTTTAGAAGCAAAGCGGCTCCCGCAACAACAGGTGAAGCCATTGATGTACCGCTCATTATTCCATAGCCGCCGGGTATTGTGGAATAAACAGACCCTCCTATTGCAGTTATATCAGGTTTTAAAGTTAACATCGGAGTTATTCCGCGTGATGTAAATTCCGACATTCCGTCTTTTCCTGAAGAAAAAGTTTTATTATCTCCTACAATAAATTTTACTTTCTTTACTTCTGCCGCAACTAATTCGCTTCCATAACGGCTGTATACAAAAACAGCGGGTATAGTACAAGTTGAATCAAGCGCCATAGTAAGAATTGTATCCTCATCATTTATATTATCATAAATTACTATTGCACAAGCTCCCGCCGCTTGAGCGTTTTGAACTTTTGAAACAAATGTTATGTCACCTCTTGATACAAGTGCGATTTTCCCTTTTACATCGATACCATTATAATCATCAGCATTTCCGTATCCGGGAATGACTATGTAATCTATCCATTTACCGGAAATTTCATCTACTTCGGCAAAATCCGGAACTTGTTGTATAATATATCCTTCACCCGACCAGGAAGTCATATATGTATTTGCAGTGACATAAGGACTTTCAAGACTTGCAACCGATATGGATGTATTATAGCTTGAAGGCCAACCTACCAATCCGTAATCCGGATTCGCGGCAAGAGGTAAATTTATTCCGTATTTTTCGTCATAATTACTGCTTTCACCCAGCATACTTTCATTTCCGGCGGCACAGACAATCGTTACGCCAAGTTCGGCTGCGCTGGTGATAAGAGGCGCGTAATTATAACTCGAGTTTTCTGTTGCTTCACTGCCTGCCGTCGCTCCGAAACTCATATTAACAACATTCGCTCCGAGTTTGACTGCATCTTCTATTGCGGCAAGTATAGCATAGTCGTATAATATTCCGGTTCCGTCAGCTCCGGCTTTCATTAAAAGCAATTGACATTCCGGAGCGACTCCGTCAAACCCCATCTTATGACCGTCTTTGTTATTCGCTCCGATTACTCCGGCTACGTGAGTTCCGTGGGTGCGGGATTTTCCGGATACATTATCAAATACATCCGTATCCTGATCATAATAATCATAAGCGTATGGAATTTTCGCGTTTACATACGGTGTTTCTCCCTCTTTTGCGATATATGCAAAATAATTTGAAGTAGTTAAATATCCTTCAATCGAAGAATCAATTGATTCCTTTGTAAGCAAAGCGGAATTTGGATTTGAAAGAACAAATAATTCATGATGCACATCAAAACTCGAATCAATTACAGCGGCTATCATCCCTTCTCCGCGATATTCGTATTCGTTTTTGTTATTATCGGCAATAGTTCCTCCGTCGGAAATCGTTACTTCGGCTATATTTGTTTCTGTTTCCAAACGAGAGGCTGATTCCCAAATTCCGGTGACACCGATGAGATTTTTTAAAATATCCGGTTTGGCTGTTTTAACCGCAAATCCATCAAATAAAGTATCATAAAGTACTATAATTTCGGATTCTGAATCAGCTTTTTTTAGTTGCTTTAATGTTTTTTCTACATCATTTGATTCTACAATAAAAACAATCGGTTCCGATAATTTATTACCGGAATCTACAGCAACATTAATGATATCAGCAATACCCGCTTGAATTTGCAAAGAAAAAAGCATTACGGCAAATATAACTAGAGAAGTCATCCGTACAAACAGTCTATTTTTTTTCATCCGATTAAACCTCATAATTGGAATCTGTTCTTTGAATCAATTGTTTTATTTATTTTGTGTTTTAAATTATTGCGGAAAATTTATATTTTTTTTTTAAAAAATTTGTTGATTTTATCTTTAGTTTTTTCTCTGTTAAAATTCCGCGTTTCCGGTCGTTCTCGGAAAAGCTGTTACATCGCGGATATTATTAATTCCTGTTACATACATGATAAGACGTTCAAAACCCAATCCAAAGCCCGCGTGCGGAACTCCGCCGTATTTACGCAATTCGCGGTACCACCAGTAATCCTCTTGATTCAAGTTAAACGCTTTTATTCTGGCATCAAGAACATCCATACGTTCTTCTCTTTGAGATCCGCCGATAAGTTCACCTACACCGGGAACAAGCAAGTCAGCGGCTGCGACGGTTTTATTATCATCGTTTAAACGCATATAAAACGCTTTAATTTCTGACGGCCAATCTGTTACAAAAACAGGACGCCCGTAATATTCCTCTGTTAAAAAACGTTCGTGCTCGGTTTGCAAATCTTGTCCCCAACCTATAGGATATTCAAATTTTTTACCGGACTTCGCTAAAATTTCCATAGCTTCACCGTATGAAACACGGGCAAAATCGCTTTCTGATACATTGCGTAAACGTTCGATAAGTCCCTTATCTATATGCTGATTGAAGAATTCAAGTTCCGAATAACATTTTTCAAAAAGATACTTGATAATATATTTAAGCATATCTTCCGCTAAATCCATGTCGTCCGATAAATCCGCAAAAGCAATTTCAGGTTCCATCATCCAAAATTCCGCCGCATGACGCGGAGTATACGAAAGTTCGGCTCTGAAAGTCGGACCGAATGTATAAACATCAGAGAAAGCCATGGAAAAACACTCAACATTCAATTGTCCTGACACTGTTAAATTCGCACTTTTACCGAAGAAATCCTTTGAAAAATCAACTTTTCCTTCATTTGTTCTTTCAGGATTTTCCACATCAAGAGTTGTTACACGGAACATTTCGCCCGCACCTTCGCAGTCACTGCCCGTTATGATAGGAGTATGGACGTAAACAAAACCTCTTTTATTAAAAAAACTGTGTATTGCGAAAGCAGCTTCCGATCTTACGCGGAAAACCGCGTTAAATGTATTTGTTCTGGGACGAAGATGAGCTATAGTACGAAGATATTCCATAGAATGACGTTTACTTTGCAAAGGATAATCCGGTGTTGAAGTTCCAGCTATTTCTATTTTTTTAGCGCGTATTTCAAAAGGCTGTTTAGCTTCGGGAGTCAATATAACTTCTCCCGTTACGATAAAAGCGGTTCCTGTATTTTGGGATGTTACATCA
Source organism: Eubacteriales bacterium (assembly GCA_031549925.1). Lineage (GTDB taxonomy): Bacteria > Bacillota > Clostridia > Oscillospirales > CAG-272 > JAVBPA01. Next base: position 40,567 of record JAVBPA010000004.1, on the reverse strand, counting down.
CGGTAATTATCAACCGTACTTTCATCGGCTACTATTTGTAAAGTTTCAAAACAGCTTCCGTCATTTAGGACTATAAAAGCCACCGCGTTTGAAGAACGGATTGACCTGCACCAACCTCCAACCTTAACTTCTTTTCCGCTGAAACTTATGCTGTCGCTGAATATTTCTTTTATTTTTACTCGTTTCATTTATTTATGTTCACTCGTTTCATTATAAATTATAATTTTGTTTTTACTTCTAAAGCGACACCTAAAATATGTGCGTGTCCTGTTAAAAATTCTTTTATATCAAGAACTTGCGGCTGATATTTATCGTTTGCCGGCATTAACATAACACAATTATCATTTATATTAAACATTTTAAGCGAAGCTTTTTTTTCTCCTTCGGTCATACATAAAACAATTTGCCCGTTATTTGCGTAATTTTGATTTCGTATAAGCACAAGGGATCCTTCCATTATACCCACACCTGCCATACTATCACCCTCTGTACGGATATAATAGCATCCCTCGGCTATATTATCAGCCAGTTCATATCTTTCAATGATTTCGTTTGTTATAGCTTGAATCCCCGCATATTTTTCATTAATAACCGGAATTCTGCATAATCCGAAGTTTTCAAGACCATTTCCATTATTTGTTTTTTTATTTTCATATTCCGATTGTTCATCTGAAGTAAAATATTCGAGAGGAACTTGAAAATATTCGGCAATCCGGCGCAGTTTATCTATTTTCGGAGTTGATTTACCATTTTTCCAATCGCTGAAAGTTGTCGCGGAAATACCAAGGTGCTTTGCTACTTGATATGATGTCGTATTATTACGCAGCAATAGTTTTTGATATTTATCATACATTATTTTCTACCTCTTGACAATAATCCGGAATTATGTTATAAACATATAATTACTACATCAGTATTACACTTATACGAAGTTATTATGCTGCTTTTCCTACATATTATACGATATAATCCCTTGATTGTCAACAAGCCGTTGGTGTTTGTCTTAAAATTAATATTATTGTATTTTTTGTATTAATAACAAAGTATAATGGTTTTTTAAACGGAATATGGAATTGTATGGAATATAAATATATAAAAGATCGTGATTTTTCTTTTCTTTCCGCAGGTCATGTACTTCTGCACGGACACAATTGCACGAATTTTCCGGTTAGACTTTCATCAGAAATATTTATGAGATGTTTAAATTATTCAAAAAGCAACAATAATAAAGATAAATTTACATTATACGATCCATGCTGCGGAAGCGGCTATATGCTGACAACTATAGGTTTTTTATGCGGTGAACATATAGAATCTCTAATCGGAAGCGATATAGATATAAAAAAAACTGCTTTAGCTGCCGATAATTTAGCATTATTAATTCCGGATAACTGTATGAAACGCCGTGAAAAAATAATTTCATTGTACGGAGAAAATTCAAAGGCAATTCAATCCGCTAAAATTTTAGCGGAAATATCAAACCATTATAATATAAAAACAAAAATATTTACTCATGATATTTTTAAAATTCTTCCGGATATAAACGCGGATATAATAATCACGGATATACCGTACGGAATCAAATGCGATTGGGAAACCGAAAAAAATAATTCATCTTCAATTGATATTTTAAATTTATTTATACCGATAATACCCGAAAGAGGAATAGCCGCTATAGTACATGACAAAAATCAAAAAATTCTAAAAAATTCTTCTTTCATACGAAAAGAAAAACAGTCGGTTGGCAAACGGATCTTTGAAATATTTGAAAAAATATAATAATACATTAAAAGCTGTTTTGACAGCTTTTTTGTTTTTGCAAACAATTTTCCTTTTATCTTTATAATGTGCAAATATTTTTCACTTATGTATTGACATATTATATGAATAGTGATATAATTAACCCATTATTTCGGATTTATTCTGCGGTTTTAACAATTATAAATAATATTTAATATAATGAAAGCAGGAAACAATATATAAAACGGGAGAAGTAAAAATGATATTACCTTATGAAACCGGAAATGTAAAATTGACTTCCGCGTTTGGTTACCGCATTGATCCTTTTACACAAAAATCTTCTTTTCACGGAGGAATAGATTTTGTGGGACAAACATCTAAAATCGTAATAGCAGTAGCAAACGGAATAATTTCCGCTTCAACTATAGCTCCAAGCGGAACTAAAACTGCCGAATGGGGAAATTATGTTTGTCTCCAAGCGGACGACGGAGCACATATTTATTATTGTCATTTGGATAAGCGTTACGTTTTGACTTCAGTACGTGTAAGAACAGGAGATCATATCGGTATTGAAGGTTCAACCGGAAAAGTAACCGGTCAGCATTTACATTTTGAAATAAGAAAAAACGGCGTACAGGTAGATCCTGCCGCCTATATCGGAATCGCAAATCAAACAGGTTTTTATTCACAGCCGGACTACGGATCGGAAGTATGCCGAATATGCAACATCGGAGATGATTTTAAAGCATATATAAACCAATATCAATATGCTTCCTCCGCTTGGCGCAAAATATGGAACAACCTATTGAAAAAATAAAAAAAGCGAGAATCTGTATTCTAATTTCATATTTTGTTACTTTTTTAAAAAGTAAAAACGCATCCCAGCATCTCCGTACTTCCGTACTTCCTAAATTCACTTTTTAACTTATTTAAGATTTTCGTTTTAGGTTTTCGATAAGAGATAAAGAAGAATGAGGTGAAATTATAATATGATCGTACATTTTTATACCTATTTCATTGCAAACTGCCCGAAGTCTTTTTGTGAAAATAATATCATCTTCTGTCGGAATCGCTTCCCCTGTAGGATGATTATGTGTGATAATAAAAGCTGAAGCACCGCTTATCAAAAGCTGCTGTGTTATTTCACGCATATCCGCTTCGGCTGAAACTGATGACGATTTACCTATTTTAATACAATCGTAAAATTCCCGCTTATTATCAACCGGAGCTTTATCTTCATTATATAGAAGAAGATATATTATTTCCTTAGTTTCGTTTTTATACAAATTTGCAAGATACAAAGTTAATTCCGATTTATCGTATTCCGTTTTTTCATCTTTTATTTTATTATATCGGCCGCAAAGTCCCTCTACAATTTTTATAAGCTGCGCTCCGGATTCTCCGAGTCCCTCAATATCCATAAGTTCTTCTTCGTCCGCTTGCAATATTCCATATACAGAGCCGAATTTTGAAAGCAATGATTCAGATATTTTCCGGGTATCACAGCGGCGATTTACGTAATACAGCATCATTTCCAAAAGTTCCGCGGAACTCATACCATCGCCGCCCAATATCCGGATACGGTTTTTCATTCGTTTTCTGTGACCTCTGTGTACGCCTTCTCCGTTTGTGTTTGTGCTTTTGCTTTTCATTATTTATTGCCGGTTATATCATCATTATCGGATGAACGCAAAACAGATAATTCGTTCATAAAAGTTTCGACATCGCGAAATTCGCGGTATACAGAAGCAAATCTCACATAAGAAACTTCATCAACTTTTTTTAATTTTTCCATAACTGCATTACCGATTTCAACGGATTTAACTTCTCCGATTAGCGAATTTTGAAGTTCGCTTTCAATATCCGCTGCAATCGCATTTATTTGATTTATTGTTACCGGTCTTTTATAACATGATTTCAGCAATCCGGTTATAATCTTGTTACGGTTGAAAACTTCGCGGGAGCCGTCTTTTTTGACAACAATTATCGGCAGAGCCTCTATTATTTCATAAGTGGTATACCTTCTCTGGCAGGCAAGGCATTCTCTGCGTCTTCGGATACTTCCGTTGTCGGTGGGTCTTGAGTCAATAACTTTACTGTCTCCATATCCGCATGCCGGACATTTCATATAATTTCACCCCTTATGGTTTTTTGAATATATTATATAATGGGTCGGATATTATGCGTATCAAATTAAAATAATGTTTTTGCTGCGCAGCCGTAACTCATCTTTAAAAATAAACTATAAAAAGAATAACTTATTTTTATAGATACATGTTTAAAAGATATTCTGCTGGTAAAAATAATATCAGTAATTAATTATACTGCGGATAAATATATGCTTTTCTCGCATTGAAACCGCGGTACACGGAATCGTAAAATAACGGAGTGTGGAGAAATTGACCGTAAAACGCGGTGATATATTTTATGCTGATCTCAGTCCGGTCGTAGGCTCCGAACAAGGCGGTTTACGACCTGTCCTGATAATACAAAACGACGTCGGAAACCGTTACAGTCCGACTGTAATTGCGGCGGCCATCACAAGTAAATTAGGTAAAGCAAAACTGCCTACTCATATTGAAGTTCGCAGCGAATGCTGTATTTTCGATGAGGGAATCGGAGATAAGGGCGGAATGGTCTGCGATTCTATAATTCTGCTGGAACAAATAAGAACAATAGATAAACGTCGTTTAAAAGAAAAACTGGGGCGTCTGGACGATACGTTAATGAGCCGCGTCAATGATGCGCTGGGTATCAGCTTCGGTCTTGCTGAAGCACCGTATTCACCTCAGCAAAACGCAATAGGATAAAGGAACGCCTTTGGGCGTTCCTCTATTTTAACGGCGAATTTAACGCGGAAGTATATATTTTTGGAATTATCAATTTTTTATAATTATTTATAAAACGCAATAATTTTGATTAGATTTATAATTTTAAATGAAAAATCGGTTATTTAAATTATATTTTATTAAAAAAGACTTAATTCATATCTATTTTTACAGCCAAACCTGTATCAATAGATTGATTGCACGCTAATGTAAATGCCAGAGTTTTTACAGCGTCCGAATAAGGTGAACGGATTTTGCTTGCGTCTCCGGTTAATACAGCATCAATGAATGTACGGTCACACATAACACCCGCGTCGCCTTCTTCTGAGTATACTATTGCTCCGCCCTCGCTTCTTGCCATACCGCCGTCTCCCGCTATCAGGAAGCCGCCTTTTTTATTTTCATCAATTTTTTCATTACCAATTCCGTATATTCTGACTGAATCCAATATACGAAGATCCATTCTGGCTCCTCTGGTACCGAAAGTAACCTTGCTGTCAAAACAGTTTCCGCTTGTAGCATAACATCCTGTTGCAAGCATTCCGACAGCTCCGCTTTCAAATTTTACTACAGTTGCGGATAAATCCTCGGTATCATAATTCGGAATATCCTTCATGAAGCCTCTTGCACCGTATGAAAATACTTCGGTCGGCTCAATTCCGTATACATAACGAATTATATCGAACTGATGAATTGTCTGCTCAACTATCTGACCGCCGGAAAGAGAACGCTGTCTCCACCAGTCAACACCCGGCATACCGCCCATACGTGCACATTCGATAAATACTACTTCGTTTGAAGCTGTAAAAGCCTTAGCTGCAACATTTGTGTTGCTGTACCGGCATTGAAAACCCACCGCTGTTATAAGAGAAGCTTCTTCTATGGCATCACGGATCTTTTTTGATAACTCTAAATCAAGAGAAACGGGTTTTTCTACAAAAAACGGTATACGGCGTTTGATTAAATCGAATTCAACATCTCCATGACAATAAGGCGGGATACATACAAAAACCATATCCGGTTGAATTTTATCAAGCATTATACGGTAATCTGTAAAAGCTTCTCCGGATTGAGCTGTTTTAACAAATTCTTCGGCACGTTCGGGGATAAGATCACAAAATCCCGCAAGCTCTATGTCTTTAAATTGAAGAAAATGACCGAGATGATACGAACCTATTCCGCCGCAGCCGATTATAGCAAGTTTTTTCATTTGGGAAGTCCTCCGTTGAACTAATTATATAAAATATATCTTTTATTTCACGATACATTTTAAAGTATAATTATTTATATATGATTTGTCAAGCCATGTATTAATTACAGATTTATTTTATCTGTTCAAACGGTATACTTTTATATTATTCGCATAATCGACAGCGCGAATATATATTGGCTCATCGCTTGAATTGTCAATATTATTTATCTCTTCCAGCATATCGAGGGTTGCCGTAAAATCTTTAACTGAACCGCTCTTTTCCAAAGTTTCTTTTAATGTAAACTTTATAGATTTTTCACCCAATATCACTTCCGCAAACTGTATTCCCAAATCGTCGTGAAGTTTTATTAATTCCAATTCTCCGTTTGCGTTGAATTTATATTCCGTCAATTCGGGAGCTGCCGTATCAAGATATACATCACCTAAATCAAGAGTCTGGATTGCTCCGCCTTCAAGAGGTTCAGCAAATAATTTTATTGAATATTTTCCGTCAGGATAAATATACCCAGCATTATCGAAAGCCGCTCCATCCCATAAATTTACATAATATGTATCGAGAGTTGTTCCTGTTCCCACATTTTTAAAAATATTAAAATCATATAAGGTTTTATATATCGTTTCATTTTCTTCATTTGCAATTTCAATTCTCAGCCATGCGATATCCCGCATTAAATTCAATGCGGTATGCAGTTTATCCGATAAACCATCCGAATTCGGAGAAAAAGAAATTAGATTTTTGTATATATTTTCATCATCGTTATAATTATTTTTACCTAGCGGAACAAGCTCCGGAACTCCATTTTTATATAAATATGAATAATAATATGTATTGCGGTAAAAGCTGCTCTCGTCAAATATAGTGCTGTCAAATACGGAAAGTATGCTGTAACTGCCTGCGTAACCCGTATATGGAATTGAACAAACGCCGGAATCCGTTTCAAAATATACATAGCCGTCAACGAAAAATCCGTTTTTAAATACCCTGCTGTATTCTGAAAAGCTTTCATCGTCAATTGTTACAAGCATTTTTATATTTTTTGTTTCATATGGTTTTAAATTTACAGTGTAAGGAACAAAATCATTTGAATGACGGTTTAAATTTATTTTTTCACGTGTTATATCTGATACTCCCGCGTGAGCTTTATCAAAAGCTTTAGGGTTTCCGTTTACAAAATACGGATAACCGGATGACAAATCAAGTAAATTCAGAGCCGAAACATTATTTCCATATTTCCCTTTATTATAATAAGATAAATTATTACCTTCTTCTTCCATGGAAAAACCGAACAAACGGGAATCTACCGGTATTCCGGTTTCTTCGTTTATTTCATAATAAGTAGTGTATTCATCGCCTAAAATCGAAAGCGAAAGCTTACCTGATACATTTTCATCTGATATGTTATGGAGTGAAACTGTTATCGGAAATGATTTTTTCAGTCCATCACCGAGTAAAATATCCGTTTTACCTGCCGTTGCTGATGTTAAAACTACAGACGGTTTTATAGTTTTGCTTTCATCAAATGCACCCGCTCCCTGTGCTCTGGGCGAATATTCGATACCGCTTGTTGTTTTTACGGGAGAAGATATATTTTTTAAATATAAACGGAGATCCTTATTATCAAAATTAAAAACCGATTTAATTTCGAGCGCTTGAACTGCAAGTGAAACCGCCGCATATCTCGTTGAATTGAATTCGGCAAGCATTTTTGTATCGTATTTTGTTAATGTAATTTTTCCTCCGACAGAGGCAAAATCTGGTTTTATATATTTAAGCGACGAACTGCGCGCCGAAAAACCGGAAATTATTCCTCCGTTGTAAACATCAAATTTTTCGCTGTCGCCGTCTTTTATTTTGATAGTTTTATTCTTTTCCGCTTTCATTTGTTCTCCGGATTCAGCGGAAACAAATATTCCCGGTATAGCGGCTCCGCTGATTGCCATGTTTATCTTTTCATTATTATTTTTGATATTATCATATACGACAGCTCCTATAGCACCAGCATCTGCGGCATTGTTTAATTTTTCAACAAAAGAAATTTCTCCGCGTTCTATCAGAGCAAAGCTTTCAGTTAAATCCAATCCGATGTAATCTTCCGCTTTTCCGGTTCCGGGTATAACAACATATTTAATTTCCTGTCCGTCAAAGTTTTGCGTAAAGCTTTTATCTTTTAATACTTCCGAAGAAAGATTTGTATCGGTATACCTGGCATAACCGGAATCGCCGAATCTTATACAATAATCGGTATAATAAATACTCTCACTGCTGGCCGCTGCGAAAATATATTCGTAAACAGCCGGGTGAGATAATATTCCGTAATCGGAATTTACAGTTAAAGGATTATTTATTCCCTTTTGCGAATAAACCGATTGATTACCTGTCATAAAACCATCGCCTGCCGGACATACGACCGTAATACCAGCTTCCTCTAATGCGTTTATAGAATCCAATAGGCTCAAATAGAATTTATTTTCCATATCAACAGATGAAAGCATTACATCAAAAACGATAACAGAAGCACCTAAAACCGCCGCATCGCATAAAGCTAAAACAGCCGCTTCCGCTGAAAATGCTCCTGTATCCGTATAAACTTTCATCGTTAAAAGCTGTGTTTCGGATGATAAACTGTTAAAATAAGAAGCGAGATACGCGCCGGTATTAGATCTTCCGGTAACTTTCGTATCTCCGTTTTTATTGCCTGTATCCCCCGAACCGGCATAATCATAAGCAAAAGGTATCGCTGCATTAAGATACAACCCGTCGGCGTAAAGATCTGCTGACAAACTTTTTATTGTATTTTTTGTTAAATATTCTTCACCCGTAAACGTAATATCAAGTTCTTCCGGATTATAAAATCCGTCTGATAATATAGCGGCGATTTTGTTTCTTTCATCAGCAGTTCCGGAAGAAGCAAATAAGGGAAAAGATGAAAATATTATTGCAAATAACAGAAAAACGACTGTTATTTTTGTTTTAGCAGCCGCATTTTTGGAATTATTAAAATTTTTGTTATTATTATACCGATCTTTCATAGAAAACGTCCTTTATTTAATAAAATAAATGTCTTGATTTTTAATCGAAATAATTAATTAGCGTTGGATTTAATTATAGCTTCTACCGATTGAGCTGTATCAGCGCTTACAACGCAAAATACATAACTGCCATAAACATCGTATACAGCTTCATCAAGCTTCGGGCGTTCAGATGTGTTATAATCGTCAAATATATTTTTTTGTTCGCCGATAAAACCGTCTATTTTAGCGAATACATCAAGCGCGGCATCTCTGGTGGAACATTTTACTGCAATAATTATTTCGGGTGTAGCGCCTGAACCCGCATAAACAACCGTTTTGTCTCCGCCGAAATTGTATTTTAATTGTACCGTTTCATCTTCTATCAATACGAGTTCATCACCGAATTTTAAATCTGTTAAGAATGTGAGAGCCGTTTTATCTATGTCAAATACCGCTCCTTCATAATCGTCATTATCGGAACTGCATGAAGCTGCGGTTAAAAATGTTATAACTAAAACTATAATAAGCGGCAAAAATTTTAAAGGTTTAATGTGTTTCAATTTTTCTTCATGTGTCTTCATATGCCCTCTTCGTGTAAATAATACACAATAAAATATTTTATTATTATTTTGATATTGTACTGATATACTGTTAGTTAAAATTATACCATTGTGATATGAGTTGTAACCGGTTCCTCGGTAACAGGAGTAGGAGGTTCCGTTTTCGCGGTGCTTTCCGAATTTTCAGGTTCCTTTGTAACCGCAGGTTCTGTCTCCGGTTCTGTTTCTTCGGATCTGACAGTTTCTTCATCCGGAGGATCTGTTTGTACCGGTACTTTCGTTTCGGTTTGCTCTGCTGTTGTTTCCGTTTCGGTTTCAGTCGTTGTTTCAGGTAATATGTAATCTTCTTTATTTTCTCTGTATGTATGGGTAAACAAATAATCTTTTATCTTCAAACATGCACTTTTATTAAAATGTATTCCGTCTCCCGCAACTCCTCTTTCAATTGCAAACCGTTCATTATAGTAAACCGCTTCGGCTGTATTCACAAAATTAATTCCGTATCTGTCCGCCATATCCGCGAGTAATTTATTAAATTCCGCAAGCTGATAATTTTTCACTCTGTATCCGTGTTCGGCGGCTTGTTTTTCATTTACCGGAAGTATCGATTGAATATAAATAACGGTATCCTCGGGAAGGATTTCGATAATTTTATCAAGAAAATATTCGTAGCAGGCGATAAACAGACTGCCTTGCCATGAATATTCGTTTACACCGAAACTTATATAAACTTTACCGAACGCCTTCGGATAAATACGAAGAGTATCGAGCACAGTACGCATTACCGGTTCTCCGGTTTCCCAGTCACGGTCTTCTATAAAAGCGTTAGTCAAAACACTTTTGATATTTAATGAAACCATAGCATAACTATATTTTGAAATTCCTGTATAATTACAAAAACCGACAGTACGGGAATCTCCGATAAACAGAGCGTCACCAAAATAGTCCGAACTCACGGAATCACTTGCCGGAAGCTGAGTCGGATAAGTCAGGGTAAATCCGCTTTCGTCCTGCGTTGAAGGATATTCAATCGGTTCGCCCGTTGTTGTTTCGGACGAACTGTTTTCGGTAATTTCTTCCGTTTTAGAGGCAGTGCTTTCGGTAATAGGTGCATAAGTCACAGGTTCTGTCAAAAATGGAGGTATTGATTCTCCTAATTCAGATAAAACCTTATTTGCGGGGAATATAACTTTAACAGAATCATTTCCGAAATCGTTGTTTTTTTTGTCTCTTAATATTTTATCTATAGCAATCGCTTTGTCAGAATTTAAATTGAGTGACACAGCGAGCAGGAAAAGCAAAATCATAAAAACCGCAAATGTTAAAAATTTGCGTATCGTTCCGTAGGTATTACGCATTTATTCAATGCACCTGTCCTTTAGGCAATCTATAGTTATGTTGAAAATTTTACCGTAAACTTTATTTCAAAAATACGGATGTTAAAATTTTCAATCGTTAAGTTTTTATAACATATTTAAAACCATTATTACAGTTATAAATATGACTGTTCGTTTGTTCGTACATTAGACGTTTTTTGCAAATAAAAAGTTCCGAATTTATGGAATATTATATCATAAATAAATAACTTCATCAATTATTTACGATACAAAAATTATGTATATTAATGTAATGATTAAATATTATTCATATATCCGAATAATAAAGATTTATATAAAATACGGTACTCAATTCATTTTACACCAGAATAATTAATAAATATTATATTTTTTAATTGTAAATGATTAATTTATAAAAAATATATAAATTTTGCTTTATATAAAAAACGATTTTTCAAACATGGTATTAATATACGGATTTGATATATATCTTTTATTTATTATCAATATATGGTATTTGATATACTTTAATGTTAAATTCATTATATCATATAATTCATTTTGAATAAATTGCAAAAAAGGCTGTTTGCGTTTTTTGTAGTATTCCACATATTTTAATATTAAAACAGGGAACATTTTTTTTATATACAGAACGTTTTATATTGACCTTGAGAAAAAAATGTTGTATAATATGTAAAAAGATAAAAAACATAAAAATAGGGAGATCGCGAATGAAGATAACGACTAAAACTGTCTTGTTAACGCTTGCGCTTTTTTTGCCGACTGTAATAGCAATTGTCTATTATTTGTTAGTTCAAAATATGCCTGTTACCGACAGTGCGGTATTCCAAATTGTAATAGAAGATACGGACGGGACAGTTTATGAAATTAAGCGTTCGGCTGTATCTGAGGAAACCAATGCTGTTTTTGATCTTCCTTCCGGCAAAAAAAGTGATATCATAAGTTTTTTCTGTGAAATGAATACAAAGGCGAAATCTTTATCAGAATTGCCCTCGCCTCTTGTAGGAACCCCCTGTTTTACAGTTACTTTTTTCAGTTATAACCTTGAAAATAAGTATAAATATTATTTCACAACCGATACGGCAGACGCATATTATACCGATTCAAAAGGAAACGCTTATCATATAGAAAGCGAATATGCGGAAAAATTTATAACCACTCAATATGCTGTAAGCTTGTATAAAGACGCTTCCGCTCCTATAATGAAATTATCAAACAATGTAACGGTATATCCTCAAAACATGACATGGCGTTACCGCCGCAGTGATTCTGTTTGGGGAGACGCTGTTGTAAAATTAGCGGAAAAACGTGAAACATATCCGATAAACGGAGCTCTTAACTTAAATTTCCCCGAAAATTTATACCCTGATTTGCTCGAGATACGTATTCTTGACGGAGAAAATGAATTGTATAACGATTTATACGAAAATATCTCGCAATTGGATTTTTCGGAAAATAAAAAATTAAGCGTGGCTGTTACAGCAAAATGGTACGAATTCGACGACCGTGATTTTTGGGGCGAAGCTTTTTATAATTTTATAGTAGATGTTACCGCGCCTTCCGAATTCTATCTCGGTCAATCGGAAATCTATCCGGGAGAATTTATTGCGATAACCGGACGAAACGTAACAAATCCGCAGGATATCGTGTTTACAAGTACTCCTGAAATTAAGTTTACACCCGTCTTTTTTGCGGATAAAGAACAGGGAGAAGGATGCGTTGTCGCGCTTGTACCGATTAGTTATGAGCTTGATTACAACCCGAATTATACTTTTGATATAACATATAAAGATATAACTACCACGCTTACATTAAACGTAGCGGAAAAAACTTTCAAATGGCGTGATTATGATATATCGGCTGAAATTATATCCATGACTCGTACAGAATCGTCAATCAACGCATTCAACGAAAACATGAAGCTTTATTTCGGATATCAGGAAAATGAGCGTTATTGGAAACCTGCGGAAAAATGGCTGCTTCCGTCAAAAACCGATCAAGTTCAGCTGGGTATAGGAATTCACCGCACTTTGACAGCCAACGGAGTAAATTACCGTCATCAGGGCGTTGATTTTAAAGTGCAGGAAGGAATGGAAGTATATGCCGCATATGACGGTAAAGTAATTTACGCAGGTACTCAAACCCTTTCCGGAAGAACTGTAGTAATTGAACACGGATTCGGCCTCAAGAGTTTATATGCGCATATGAGCAGTACGGTAGTCAGCGAAGGTGATATCGTAAAAGCCGGAGATGTTCTCGGAGTAGTGGGTAACACCGGATTCACTAATACGGTTAACTTGCATTTCGGATTATATATCTTTGATGTGCCGGTAAGCCCTTACAGCCTTTGGTTCTGGGATACAGATACAAACGAAGCGGCTATAGGCAAACCCGATCACGGAATTTTAATGAACTGGTAAAATATTAATAGTCTATTTATAAAGCAAACCTAATATAAACAGTATATTGGCAAGAAGCAAATAGAACACACTTATTCAAGTTTTTATTTGCTTCTTTTTAATTCATTATAAATTTTTGCTATATTGCAACAAAAGAGTTTCCTCTCAGCTTAATTTGCAAGGAAACTCTTTTTTTTGTGGTTTTATTAATTTGTATTATATAAATATTTAAGAATATCATTATTGTATATGAACTTATAAAAATTATATATTCAAAAGCAAATTTAATATTACGTTTTTCGGATAATTTAATATTAACCTATTTATTTTCAATCTCCTGCTTTTAAAAATTTCGTCAGATATTCGTCGGCTTCTATTAAAACAGATATTTTTTTATCCCCCATAACCAGATTAAGCCTGAGCTTTTCTGCGGGAAATAAATTATTAGTAAAATTGAAAACTTTTGTTTTTTCTGTTTTGTTTACATTTTGCCTGCTTTTTTTAGTATCATGATCTATTTTTATTGATTCCGTAATACAATTGACAGGAAATCCGCCCTCTGACTTGACTTCTTTTCCTTTTGTTTTTACAAAACGTAAAATTATATCCGAATTTTTTATATCTAAATAAGCCATCGGATCCTGGTTGAATTCGTCTTCTAAGTTTATTACCTTTTCATTCCCATGTTCAAGTATATATGTGTAATGCGTAAGTAAAAATCTTGTGGTTATCTGTATTGCGGCGATACCGGAAACCACAGCTATAAGCTGCCCTATAATCGGAGGTATGAAAGTTGTGTATGAGGCAAAATATCCTGCCGCCGCGATTATACCGCATATAATAACTACTATAACGGCGGGTTTTCTTTCTACAGGAGGTGTATAAGCATATATCACTTCATTTTGACCCATGATAATATCCTCTTTATTTACTTCTGCTTTGCGCCTTGAGACGAAGTTCTGTATTTAATATGCGTTTACGCAGTCTTATATTTTTGGGTGTAACTTCTATTAATTCATCTTCGGCTATAAATTCTATCGCTTCTTCAAGGCTCAGCTTTCTGGGAGTAACAAGGCGTAGAGCTTCTTCCGCAGATCCGGATGAACGAACGGAATTTAATTGTTTTCTGCGGCAAACATTAACTGCGATATCTTCTTTTTTGGGACATTCCCCTACTATCATTCCCTCATATACTTGCGTTTGCGGGGATATAAAGAGCATACCGCGATCCTGAGCGTTAAAGCATCCGTAAGCAGAAGCCTCACCCTCTTCGCTTGCGGTCAGCGAACCTGTAAAACGAATAGTTATATCACCTTTCCAAGGAGCATAACTGTCATGCGCGGAATTAAATATTCCTTCTCCTCTTGTATCAGTCAAAAATTCTGTACGATAACCGATAAGACACCGTGAAGGAACGAGATATTCTATAAACATACGAGAACCGCGAAGTTCCATTTTTCGCATTTCACCTTTGCGTCCGCCGAGTTTTTCAATTACCGCTCCGGAATATTGTTCGGGTACATCGGCAATAACAAGTTCAATCGGCTCATGCAATACATCATTTATCACACGGGTCAAAACACGCGGAGTAGATGCACATAATTCATAACCTTCACGCCGCATTGTTTCGATAAGTACGGAAAGATGCATTTCTCCTCTTCCGCAAACACGGAATGATTCCGATGAATCGGTGTCCTCGACACGCAAGGAAACATCACGCAGCAATTCGCGGTATAATCTGTCTCTTATTTGTCTGCTGGTAACAAATTTACCTTCGCGTCCGGCAAAGGGACTATCGTTTACGGAAAAAGTCATTTCCATTGTAGGTTCGTCTATTTTAATAAAAGGGAGAGATGTTATATTTTGCGGATCTGTCAGTGTATCGCCGATATTAATCATATCAGAACCCGAAAAAGCCACAATATCACCTACACAAGCTTTTTGTATAGGTGTTCTGCTAAGTCCGTCAAAGCCGAACATAGCCGTAATACGGGTCTTCATACGGCGGTTTGGATCATGCCAGTTTGTAACAATAATATCTTGTCCGCTGTTCAAAGTTCCTTTTTCAATTCGTCCTATCCCAATACGGCCTACATACTCATTATAATCTATGGACGAAACGAGCATTTCCACCGGAGCGGTTTCGTTTCCCTCAGGAGCGGGAATATATTCGAGTATAACCTCAAACAATGGTTTTAGATCAACGCCTATTTCATCAGGCGACAGAGAAGCCGTACCCGCGCGTCCCGAACAAAAAACCATCGGTGAATCAAATTGCTCTGTTGTAGCTTCAAGATCAAGGAGCAGCTCAAGTACTTCTTCTTCAACCTGTTCAGCTCTCGCGTCCGGTCTATCTATTTTATTAAGCACGACTATAACGCGAAGCCCTTCGTTCAATGCTTTTTGCAAAACAAAACGCGTTTGAGGCATAGGTCCTTCTGCCGCGTCAACCAGCAGCAAAACACCGTTCACCATTTTTAAAATACGTTCAACTTCGCCTGAAAAATCGGCATGTCCGGGCGTATCTATTATATTTATTTTAACACCGTCCGGATGATCATCATTATAATAATGGACGGCTGTATTTTTAGCTAATATAGTTATTCCGCGTTCACGTTCGAGCGGATTTGAATCCATAGCGCGTTCCTGGGTAACTTGATTTTCTCTGTATACCCCGCCTTGTTTTAACATTTCATCTACAAGAGTTGTTTTTCCGTGATCAACGTGAGCTATAATAGCAATATTTCTTAAATCTTCACGCAGCAAATTATTTTACCTCTTTTTGTAATTTGTCTTTCTCTGTCCTCCGGCTTAATTCGTCCGGAAACATTATATTATACCATTTATCATAATTCATGTCAATTAAAAATATGTAAAATATTTGGCTGCACATGCGATTTTATACCAATACCATATAAAAAAAATTATTAAATCATGATTTCCCAAAATGAAATTAGTTTTGCTCTCTCTGGCAGTTCATCGATTAAACCGAATTCCGGATCATAATATTTCCCCATATAATAAAGCGACCAATGACCGTATTCGGGAAGTTTCACGCTTAATATACAACAGTTCGGCAATACTGTTTTTTCCGTACATTTTTGACGGGAAACCGTCTTTGTTTTAATTCCGTAATATTTGAGAGTTTCTCTCATTTGAGATATTGAAACACCCATATTATTATTCATAACAATTATTACATCCACAATTTTTACATTTGCTAGCATAGCAATAACAGTTTGACCGCAAAGATATTCCGTAGGTTGATTTAAATAATTAATACTGTCAATTTTACGTATGGGGTTTTCATAACTATATGGATTTTCCTGTATTTCCGGAGGAGTTTGATAATCGTATTTTGTTTCATATTCTCTTTTATCGTAATCAAAAAATGACAATTTATATTGAACGACGGAATTTTCGTTATTAGGTTTGTTTTTAGGAATGATGTTGTATTTTGTAAAACCGAATTTTATAAGAACTTTATTCATTGCTGTTATTTTGTTTTTACAATTGGCATAAATTTGTTTTGTTTTTACTCCAAAAAAAGCAAAATTTAATACTTTTTCAACAGCTTCCGTACATATACCTCTGTTATGATAATTTTCGTCAAGCCAAATCCATATAACTGCGTTTTCTCTGATGCTCCTTTTGTTTGCGGCAGCTAACCCGAACCAGCCGATAAGTATGTTTCCCTCTTTATAAATAATAGCCCATTGGTTATCGTCGTCAATATTAGATTGTAAAACAGCGAAAGCGTCATTTATATTATTTATTTGCGGAATTTCATTTTTAGGTATAGTACTATTTAAAATATCTGCGAAATCTAAAATACGTTTTTCATCACCTAATTGCCATGAACGCAAAATCAATCTTTCTGTTTCCAATACAGGATACAATTATATTACCTCCGATTAATAAAACCGTCATAATTTTAAATAGATTGCTTTTTATATGCTATTCCGTCTATCTGGCATAAACAGGCTTCATCGAGAAATTGTGTAACAACAGTCATACGCGCAGGAGGACCATTTTTAAAATATTCTAAAAAAACATTTCGTCCGCTGTCAAAATCACAAACATTTTTTATATAAAAATTTACCTGAACAATATCGTCAAGAACTGCGCCTACCATAGAAAGTGTATGTTTTATATTTTCAAAAGCGGCTCTCGTTTGATATGCGATATCATTTTTTTCAAAACCCCCGGCATGATGAGCTAAAAAAATAAAATCTCCCGCGATCACGCATGATGCACAAGTTTCGTCTCCGCAATGAGTCGGCATTTTTTTTACCATTTAAATAAATCTCCTTTTTGATATATTTTATAACAAATTAATTTATACATCCGCCATGCTTCTTTTTATTATTTCCACAGCACAGGGACTTTTAGCAATCATATAACTTTCAATATCAAACGGGTAACGCTTTGCCGCAAGCATTTTTACACTTCCGTACCAATCCCTGTCGTCCGGATGAGAACGCAAATAATCTCTGAAAGAAATATGCCGTTTAAGTTCCTCCGAATATTGCGGGCATACATACAAATGATGCTTCATCAAGTGAGGTTTATCATCATATTTAAACGCCTGCCGGTCTTTTATACCTAAATCGCCTTCGTAGTTATAACCTATTTGAAAAAGTTTTTCCTTTACTTTTTCGAAAACATTATAACTTTCTATTATAACATCGATATCAATAATAGGTTTAGCCGCTAAGCCTTCAATTGATGTACTTCCTACATGTTCTATCGCAATAACATAATTATCAAGACCGGCTGCCAATTCATTTTTTATAAGTTCAAATGCGTTCTTCCAATTATTATCATACGGAACTACTATTACTTCTTTCATAAACCTCTGTATTTTATAATATTTAATTTATTGTTTTATTTATAATTCATCACTGCATTATTTAATCAATGTCATAAGTTTTGTTTTTATTTTTTATCATTGATCCTAAAATTAATAATCCTATCAACATAACCGCCGGGAAAATCAATCCGGTTAACAATCCGGTATTCAAATTGGTTTGATCTGCCACAAACCCCGTTACCCAAGGTCCGATAGAACATCCCATATCCCCGCCGAGTGCTAACAACGCAAACATTGCAACTCCTCCAGAAGGGTATCCCGCAGCCGTGAGACTCAGCATTCCCGGCCACATAAGACTTACCGATAATCCGCAAAGAGAGCATCCTATCAATGATATAGCGGGAACAGGAACCAATGCGGTTATTATAAATGAAACAATACAAAGACAAGAACTTATTATCAATGTTTTTTGAATGTTTATGTTTTGTCCGCGTATTCCGTATAAAGTTCGTATAATTCCCATCATAATCGCAAAAAGGCAAGGACCGAGTAAATCCCCGAGTGTTTTTGAAATTTCAAGTCCTTTTTCCGCAAAAATCGAAGCCCATTGCCCCATAGCCTGTTCTGCCGCTCCCGAGCATACCATTAAAAGCAATGCTATTAAAAATATTTTTGATGTCAGAAGTTTTTTTAGAGGAATCCGTTTTTCATCTTCCTGCGGAGGTATCAAAGGTACCTTGGTAAATTTAATCAAAGTAACAATCGGAAGAATTGCCCACAAAAGCGGCAATATAAACCATAAATTATGACCGACAATAAGAAGCGCAAAGGTTGACAAAATAATAACTAAAACCTGACCCCAGCTGTAAAATGAATGAAGTAAACTCATAGACGAAGCTTTAGCCTCACTCGGAAGACTTTCCACTATAGGACTGACAAGAACTTCGATAAGTCCTCCGCCGATAGAAAATAAAAAGCAGGAAATAATAAGTCCGATATAAGGATAAGGCAACAATTCTGGTAAAACCGCGAAAGTTATCATTCCGGCAGCTGCGAAAACATGAGCTGCGACAGCGCATACACGGTGACCGATTTTATCGACAAATTTTATGGCAAGAGCGTCAACAACAAGCTGTGTTATAAAAATAACCACAACCAAACTGCCTAACATGGTAAAAGAGAGACCGAATTTATCTTTGAAAACAACAAAGAGTAACGGAGGGAGATTTACGATTAAAGCTTGGGTTATATAACCCAGATAACAAGCGTACAGAGTACTTTTATAGTTCGGACTTTTATTTTGCATATAGCCATTTCTCCGATAATTTTATTTGCTTTAAAGCATTAATATAAATATATTAACCTCAGTTTTATCAAACAACATTTATTCTTCCCGCTTTTGCGGTAAAAGAGTCGCGAAACCCCGCTTTTCGTACTATATTTTCCGAAGGTCCCGCCAATTGAAAACAATTATTAAATCCGTTTTCTCCGCAAAAATCGACGATATATGATATTAATTCGCTTCCGTATCCTTTGCCTCGGTATTGATTTGCACAAAGAATATAATCAAAACGTACGCAATCATATTTTTTCGATTTATGTATAACGGAATAAACAACCGCTTTATTACCTATATATCCGGAAAAGAGAAAACTGTTCTTTTCGGTTGTAAATTTTTTGGTTGATTCCAGTTCCCAGTATTCTCCGCTTGGTATAATGATATCATTTTCGATACTTTCGTCCCAGCAATTCAATAATTTTATATCAAGAGATTTGTTTCTTATTATTTTGTTATCACCTGAAAGTATTAAAAATCTGTAATCTTCATCCAATGTAATTTCATATCCGCATTCTTTTATTATTTCTTTGTTTTCATTAAAATAATTATAATGTTTATCACCGAAAGGATGATAAACAGAAGCTTTTATTCCCATTTCGCTGTATATTTTTTTTATTTCTGATAGGACATATTTAAGATCCTTGATTTTATCGGGATAGATAACAGCATGATTTCCCTCATGCAGTTCTTTGTTTTCAGTAAAATAATACGCAGTGTATCCGTTCCCGTTTATAATTTCAGAAAAATTTGAAGGGTATTCGGTTTCTTCGGCAAGAATTTTTTCTTTTATGGTCAATTATAAAAATTTCCTTTATATAAAAATTAACAACGGCCTTTAATTCATTGTTTGTTATTTTTAATTGTGAAAGTGTTAATTTTTCATATCCTTTCCTTAGATTTAATTAAGAACCAATAATTTATTTAAATTACAATGACTTTATTATAAAGTGCGTATCGGAACTTGTCAAGAAATAAATAGTTCACATATTTCAAATATAAAAACCGAGTGGATTTATTATATCCGTTCGGTTTTTGTTTAAAATATATTACACCGGACTTTTATACCGGTAAATAATCAGCAAAATTTAATTAAAAATTTATGAGAAATATAAAAATATAAAAAAATTTATTTTAAAATCAAAACAAAAGTCCCTGCCGTTATAAGCAAACCTCCAATTATAGTTTTTGCGTTAAAAGCTTCGCCTAAAATAACAAATGCCAATATCATGCTTATAACAATGCTTAATTTATCGATAGGTATAACTTTTGATGCTTCCCCTATTTGGAGAGCTTTGTAATAAAAAAGCCATGATAATCCCGTCGAAGAACCGGATAATATTAAAAATATCCAACTTTTTTGAGAAATATTTACTATATCATGGTATTTTCCGGTAATAAATACTATTCCCCAAGCCATAAAAAGCACAACCGCGGTCCGAATAGCCGTAGCTAAATTTGAATTTACATTTTCTATACCGATTTTGGCAAAAATAGATGTAAAAGCTGCAAAAACCGCAGAAAGCAGTGCAAAAACCACCCACATAATAAACCTCTTTGATTTACATTATATAATAATTCAATATAAAACAAATAAAAGCTTGCGTTTTTGCAAGCTTTTTTATGTAATTATCTTTATGCCGCTGCTTCTTCGGATTCTTCTTCCTCGGTTTCTGTTTCCGATTCAACTTCATATTCGTCGATAACTTTTTGAATTTCTTCTGTTATTGCATTCCAATCGGTTATGTATTTATCTATTTCGTCTTCTTTTAAATCAAGTTTTGTATCGATTACATCACCCGCGTCCTGAAGATTGAATTTCCATTCGTCAAACTTAGCATTCATTTCTTCATAATTTTCTGTATCGCCATACACACCGGCTATAGAAGTCCAATATATTGCGTTCCAATAAGTATCGCCCATTTTAGCATATGCTTTATCAAGTTCGTCAAGCTTTGTTTTAAGCGGGTCTTTGCATCCGGCTAATCCGGATACAAGAATACCTATCACCATTATAATAACAAGAACACGTGCGGTTTTCATGAATTTCTCCGACCTCCGTTAAATATGTTTTAATTATACTAGCATATTTTTCTTCATCTGTCAACGAAAAAATTAATTTTCTCTTGCTTTTTAACGTATGATATATTAAAATATCATGCATATGGCGGACTAAACAAATTGTATATAAAGGATATATCACATATGTCTAAAAAAGTATTTATAACCGGCGGAAGCCGTGGTATCGGAAGAGGTATTGCTCAGGTTATGTCCGAAAACGGCTATGATGTAGCTATAACATACCATACCGCTAAATCCGAAGCGGATTCTCTTGTCGCAGAAGTTGAAAGCCTCGGTCAGCGTGCTTTTGCTTTTCAGGCTTCCCTTGAATGTGACGGAGTTGCCGAAGCTGTAACTGCTCAAGCTATTGAAGCTCTAGGAGGGATCGATTCACTTGTCTGCAATGCTGCGATAACCCGTCATCACAGTGTATTAAAGCTTGAAGAAAGCGATGTAACCGCATTTTTTAACCTTGTATACCGCAGTTATGTGATGTGTTCAAAAGTCGCTGCCAATCACATGGTAGCAAACAAAACAGCCGGCAGTATCATCTTTACAACTTCAACCCGAGGTATCCGCGCGTATCCCGAAGATATACTTTACGGAGGATATAAGGCAGCTTTGCAACGAAGCGCGCAGTCAATGGCGCTAGAACTTGCCAAATACGGCATACGCGTAAATTCCATAGCTCCCGGAATGACTGCGGTACGCGGTAATTTCACACCCGAAGAATTAAAAGCAGGTTCCTTTCCGCCGAAAATTCCCCTGGGAAGAATGGGCAGTCCGCGTGAAGTCGGATATTTAGTCGAGTTTTTATGTTCTGATAAAGCCGGGTATATTACAGGTAATATTGAGCGAATCGACGGCGGTCTTATATTACCGGGTATGCAGGAAAGATAATTTTAAATAAAAAGAGGTTTACAAAATGCCTTACGAAAAATTTGACAGAGGTTTGCTCAAGATTCTTCCTCTAAGCCAAAGAATTCACGATATCAGCGATGAAATATATAATCCGGTTGAAGTGCCGAAAGATTTGCTTTGCAATCCTGATATGCAGGTTATTGCAGAAGCTGTTGAAAGTGCGCGTAAAACAAAATCTTCAGTTCTTATGATGTGCGGAGGCCACGTAATCCGTTCAGGCTGCGGTCCCTCTGTTATTTCTATGATGAAAGACGGTTTTGTTACTCATTACGCAACAAACGGAGCTGGTTCCATTCACGATTTTGAGCTTTCGCTTATAGGATCTACCTGTGAAAGCGTCGCAAAATATATAAGCGAAGGACAATTCGGGCTTTGGACCGAATCCTCTTATATAAATGATATATTAAAAGAAGGCGTGCAGGACGGTCTCGGAGCAGGTGAAGCTATCGGACGTTACATTTGGGAACAAAAATTGCCAGGACGTGAAAAAAGCATTTTAGGTATGGGATATGCGATGCAGGTACCTTGTACCGTTCACATCGGTATCGGAAATGATATTATACATGAACATCCGAATTGTGACGGAGCCGCTCTCGGAGAAGCTTCATATACAGACTTTTTAATTTATACTCAAACGATAACAAAACTTGAAGGAGGAGCTTTTTTAAACTTCGGATCAGCTGTAGCGGGTCCTGAGGTTTATTTAAAAGCTATAGCAATGGCGAGAAACGCCGCTCATCAAAGGGGTGAAAGAATCGTTCATTTTACAACCGCTGTTTTCGATTTGCTGGAAATTGAGGGTAACGATTTTTCAGCTGCGCCTCCAAAGAGTGATCCGAGATATTATTTCCGCCCTTGGAAAACGATTTTAGCCCGTACGGTAGCTGATGGAGGAAAAAGCTTTTATATAAAAGGCGAACATAAATATACTGTATCCGCTTTGCGTGAACTTACATCGAAATATTGTCAGTGATATTTTAAAGTGAACAATTGTTAATAATATATTAACGAAAACAGATAGCAATTGACACAACAGCATATATATGTTAGAATAATCTTTATTCATTTAAATCACGATGTTAAAATATACGCGGTTTAATTAGATATATACAATGAAATCTGTCATAATGAAAGGTATATTAATATGTTTAATTTAGATAAAAAAATAAAAGCGGGTGTTGTAGGTGCGACAGGTATGGTAGGTCAGCGTTTGCTCGTTTTGCTCGAAAATCATCCGTATTTTGATGTAACTGTTCTTGCGGCTTCAGCAAGATCAGCAGGTCAAAATTATATAAATGCTATCGACGGAAGATGGAAACTTTCCGAACCAATGCCTGAAAAATACGCAAACATTCCCGTTTTCGATGCTCATGACATTGAAAGTATTAAAGCTAATTGCGATTTTGTTTTTTGCGCTATTGAAACTAAAAAAGAAGAAATCTTATTTTTAGAAGATGCTTATGCCAAAGCAGAACTTCCCGTAGTTTCCAATAACAGTGTGAACAGATGGACTTCTGATGTTCCAATGATTATACCGGAAATAAACGCAGGTCATCTTGAGGCTATTGATTTCCAAAAAAAGCGGCTCGGAACAAAACGCGGTTTTATAGTGACAAAACCGAACTGCTCAATTCAAAGCTATGTACCGCAGATAACACCTCTCCTGTCTTTCAATCCCACTAAAATTGTTGCCGTAACTTATCAGGCGATATCCGGAGCAGGCAAAAATTTCGGAGATTGGCCTGAAATGATAGACAATGTTATACCTTATATCGGCGGTGAAGAAGAGAAAAGCGAACGCGAACCGCTCCGTATATGGGGTTCTGTCAAAGACGGAGCTATTATTTCCGTAAATTTTCCTGTAATATCCGCGCAGTGTATCCGCGTACCTGTAACAGACGGTCACATGGCAGCTGTTTATGTTTCCTTTGAAAAAAAGATAACACGCGAAGAAATTTTATCGGCTTGGGATAATTTCAGCGGTGAACCGCAAAAACTGGAGCTCCCCTCCGCACCGAAAAAATTTATCACATATTTTGAAGAAGATAACCGCCCTCAAACAAAGCTGGACCGGGAAATATATGGCGGAATGGGTGTAACAGCGGGAAGATTGCGCGAAGATACCATATTTGATTGGAAATTTGTGGGTCTTTCACACAACACATTGAGAGGTGCGGCAGGAGGTTCTGTTCTGACAGCCGAATTGCTGGCAGCGCGCAGTTTTATATAGATAATACATTAATATAAAAATAAAAATCTTTTATATGCGTAAATTACCGATTTACCAATAAAATACGAGAGGAAAATATCATGGAGAAAATTAAAGTTGCTGTAATAGGTTGCGGTACTATAGCCAACGGCGCGCATATTCCCAATTACATGAAATTATCCGATAAATGCGAAATAAAATATTTTTGCGATATTATTCCCGAAAAAGCTCAGGCAGCAGTTGAACGCTACGGTTGCGGAAAAGCTGTCATAGATTATCACGATATATTAAACGATCCGGAAATAACCGCTGTATCCGTTTGCACTCCCAATAAAATGCATACTCCGATATCTATCGACTTTTTAGACGCCGGTAAAAACGTTTTATGCGAAAAACCCGCCGCACGCACCTACGCGGAAGCTTTGCTCATGCAGGAAGCTCAGCACAGAAGCGGAAAAGTTTTAAATATAGGGGTTGTCAACCGTTTCAACACGGCAGTCCGTGAAATCAAAAAAAGGATAGACGCAGGAGAACTCGGAGAAGTATACCATGTATATGTATCTTTCCGCGCTCACCGTTCGATTCCGGGAATAGGCGGAGCTTTTACCACAAAAGAAATTGCCGGCGGCGGAGTTCTCATCGACTGGGGTGTTCATTATCTTGATATTGTTATGTACTGTACAGGAGATCCCGCTCCTTTAACTGTATCGGGTAAAGCTTTTTGTAAACTTGGTACTGATATTCCGAATTATGTTTACCGCGGAATGTGGGCTGAAGATACGAAAAATTTAAACGGAATTTACGATGTAGATGATTTTGTTTCGGCTTTTGTGCGTACAAACGGACCTACTGTTTCAATAAACGGCGCATGGGCGCAAAACCTTGAAATTGGTGAAAGCTTTATAGATTTTTTGGGAACAAAAGCCGGAATTCGTTTGCAATACGGCGGAAAATTCGAAATTTTCGGAGTCCATGACGGTCAGTTAACAAGGGAAAAACCCGAATACGAAATGTGCGACATGTTTCATAATGAAATAGCTTCATTCCTCCGTTGCATTGAAACCGGAGAAAAACTTCCCTCTCATATAGACACGGTAATTGTAACAGCTAAACTTATGCAGGGAATTTACGACAGTTCAGCCGCTTCCCGTGAAATTTCCATGGAATAAAAAAGGTACGGAATTACGGTCGCTTTTTTGCGAAAAAAAGCTCCGCAAAAAACGCTATTTGTGTCATAATTACTATAATCTAATATACAAATTATTTAAAGTTTTGCGGAGCTTTTCTCAAAAGCGACCGTTCTTCGTAACCTTTGTTTTCCGTTTGAAAGGAAACGTTTTAAGGCGTTTCCTTTTTTTGTTGGAACTTTTACAAAATATATTTTAACAATTTACATAATCCCATTAATTATTGGATTTGAATTTTAGAGCTGCAAATGAAAATAAAAAGCTTCCTAAAGCATTGCCTGCCGTTACTATTAATATATATAAAATTGCTTTTATATTCCAAGCATCAGCCAGCGAAAAATAGAACATATTAGCGATACAGTGTTCAAATCCGCAAACTATAAACGCAGCCACGCCGAATATTACGGCAGCATATTTACCCACCGGATCAATTATTGTTTTATATCCGTTTACAGCTAAAAACATTAGCGCACCGCAAAATATTGCCAGAAAAAATACAGCCGCCGGTTCTCTTAAAAGCTTTGCTTCACTTATAGATTTAGCCGCTTCTACAGCTTTTTCGTTAGATGCAAGTCTTATAAGCAAAGCGGAAAGTCCTGTTCCCGCAAAATTACCGATCCATATTATAATTAAATCAAGTATATACAAAATCGGTTTATCTATCGCATAACCTACTTTTCCCGTAAACAAATTTAGTGAAGCGGTAACTATCATAATAAGACCGACAGAAAATAATACCGCTCCGGCTACACCTGTTACTATCAAGTATGAAACTGCTCCGATAGCTATACAAAATCCGGCAAGTACAGCCAAATAAAATGTTTTCAAATAACTTTTCATATATAATATTTACTCCGTTGCCTAATCAATTTCAGCAGCGGCTTTTTTTGTATTTATTTCATATATTACGGAAGGGTTAAATTTAGGAACACGATTATAAAAATATAAACCGTTTACTTCCTGTTCAATATCGGTAAGCTGAGTATAACAGAATCCGCAAAGCTTAGGATTATCAAGCAATGCCCATGTTAAACCGCGGTAACGCTCAATAAATTCTTCCTCCGAGGAGGGTCGGTTTCCATACCCCCAGCCTCCTTCGGGATTTTCGGGCTGCCACCATATTCCTCCGTATTCGGATATAAAAGATAAGCGAGCAGGAGCTTTTTGCCATGAAGTAACAACAGAATCCTTGTCTTCATTATCGTTTGTTCCGATTTTTGTATAACGTTCGCGTAAAGCAACCGGATCTTGATCATAATCGTGAGCATCAAGCATATCTGTCACAACATGTGTCCATCCTGAACAATCGATAACAGGGCGGGTCATATCATAATTTTTAGTAATATTGTATATCGCACGGATAAGGTGCGGATTTTGGTCTCCCTGTGTTTCATTCAACGGACACCATCCTATAATCGAAGGATGATTGAAATCGCGGCGCAGCGATTCCAGCCATTCGGTTACAAAAGGCTGCCATGCTTCACTTAAAGCTAGGTTTAAACACCAGTTTGCGTGTTCTCCCCAAACCATGTATCCCAACCTGTCGCAATGGTACAAAAAACGAGGTTCGAATATTTTTTGATGCAATCTCGCTCCGTTAAAACCCATGTCCATAGAACGCGTAATATCGGCGATTAATTCGTTTTCGTCCGGAGCTGTATATATTCCGTCCGGATAAAAACCCTGATCAAGTATTAAACGCATAAATACCGATTTTCCATTCAAATAGAAGCGGTGAGCGTCATCATCGTAAGCAATATCTCTCATTGCGAAATATGAATCAGCACTATCTATATCAGAACAAGTATCGGAAAGTTTTAATTTCAGGTTATATAATTCCGGTTTGCCCGGTTCCCATAAAAACATTTTATCTTCAGGTATACAAAGTGTAAGTTTCGCTCTGTCCCCGTATACATAAGCTGAAGCTTTTGAAACTATTTCACCGTTATAATCCGCTTCTGCCGTGAATTTTAAGCCATGCGAAGAAATAAATTCTCCTTCAACGATTAAAGTTTTATCGGCTATTGACGGAGTATATTTAACATTTTCGATGCGTGAAGCAGGAACGGATTCCAGCCAAACCGTCTGCCATATTCCGGTAGTGCGCGTATATGAGCAGCCTCCCGAATGATAAGCCTGGCATTGTTTTCCTGCGGGCTGTCTTCCCGAACGCAGAAAATCCTCTACGCAAACTGCGATTTTATTTGAACCCGGTTTTAGATATTTCGTTATATCAGCGGAAATAGGAGTATATCCACCGATATGGCGTGCTGCGGAAACACCGTTTACAAAAATTTCAGTTTCATAATCACAAGCGTCTATATGTAAAATAATCCGTTCACCGGGAAGCACATCAGGCGAAAACGGATGTGCTATCGTTTTCATATACCATACACATTCCATAAAATCAGTATGTTCAACACCTGAAAGTTTGCTTTCCGGGCAGAAAGGAACTATTATTTCAGAACCAAGACTATCTGCGGAAAATAATTTACGGGCACGCCCGCTTCTCGAATTATCTATGTAAAAATCCCATGTTCCGTTCAAATTAAGCCATTTTCCGCGTATAAACTGGGGACGCGGGTATTCCGGTCTCGGTATTGTCATTGTAAAAAATCCTCCGTATATTTTTAATTATAAAATTTTATATATTAAGTAAATTTTGTTTATCTCAAGGTAAAAGGCAATTATATACCAAAAATAAATTTATTATACAAATTTAAAATTTCTGCTTCTTCCGGATATCTTCCGTTTTGTACTCTGTACACGATATCGGCGGACGAAAGATATATGCTGCGTCTTTTTTCATAAAGCAAGTTAAGTTTTTCAATTCCTCCGGATGAGAGGGGGCGGTCTTCCGTTTTAAGCTGCGAAACCGGAACATCAATAAATATTATTATCCCGCTTCGGCGAAGTGTTTCTGTGTTTTCTTTTTTAAGAACCGTTCCTCCGCCCGCAGCGATAACACACGAATTATTTTTTGCCGCTTCTTTTATTGCGAGTGATTCTATCCCGCGGAAAAATTCTTCTCCGTATTCTAAAATTATTTCAGCAGGAGATTTTAATTCTTTATATTTTTCATAATATATACCGGATGTAATATCGTCGGTATCGATAAATTTGCGGTTTTCGTTTTTTGCTAATTTTTTCCCTGTAAATGTTTTTCCGCAGCCAGGCATTCCGATAAGAACGATATTATTCATTTTCCGCAGAAGTTCGCGGTATATCTTATCTGCAAAAAAATCATCCGCCGGTTTTCCGTAAAAATACTTTGCTGAATGAGCTGCCTGCGATACCAGCATATAAGCTCCTCCCGCGCAGGGAATCCGGAGTTCTTCCGCCTGACAAAGCAAAGCTGTCCGAACAGGATTATATACTATATCTACAACAGAAGAACAAGCGGGAAAATCGCACAAATTTACAGGTGAATCGTCGTTTTGAGGATACATTCCGACAGGGGTTGTGTTGACGATAAATTCGGTTTTTGAACATAAACGAGCCGCGTTTTGATAATTTATTTCACCTTTGCGGGAAACAAATTCAATAGATGCGGCTCCCATTTTTTGCAAAACATAGCCAGCAGTTTTTGACGAAGCTCCTCTGCCTAATATCAGACAATGCTTTCCGCAAGGAGATAATCCGCTGTAATTTAATAAATCGAAAAATCCCGCAGCATCTGTATTTAAACCTAGCAGTCCTTCGTTTTTGCTTCTGATAATCGTATTAACTACCCCTATAGCTGCTGCCTCAGATGAAAGTTCGTCGCATATCAGCGTGGCTTCTTCTTTATACGGTATTGTTATATTAAGTCCGCCGAAACTGTAAGTTTTTATAAATTTACGAAACTGTTCTTTGTCCGGAATTTCAATAAGCTCATATTCATCGCATAATCCCAAGTTTTTGTGTATATAAGGAGACCATGAATGACTTAGGGATTTTCCTATAAGTGCGAAACGTTGTTTTATCATATATTTTTTTGTAAAAACAAATATTATAAATTGCGTAATTAAAAATAGATCATAGATATTATTAAAAATATTATAATTTTAAAATTATAACGATTTTTAATGTAAACCATTATCCCTTAATATTTCAAGCAAAAGCGCAAATGCCGCTGTTACAGACAAATTCCGAATACGCGTTCTGTTGCCTATAAATTCTTTTTTTATAACCTTAATACTAGATTTACTATCGCTTCTTTTAAGTGCAGCAGATATATATACAGTACCGACCGGCTTTTCTGTAGTACCTCCTCCGGGTCCGGCTATACCTGTTATTGCAGCAGCTAAATCCGCATTTGAAACTTTTAAAGCTCCTACTGCCATTTCTTTTGCGGTTTCTGCCGAAACTGCTCCGTTTTTGCTTAATGTTTCTTCCGATACTCCTAAAAATTTTATTTTAGCTGTGTTAGCATATGTCACAAACGCGGTTTCAAAAACATCAGAAGACCCGGGAACAGCCGTTATACTTGAAGAAAGCAATCCTCCAGTGCATGATTCCGCTGCCGTTATTTTCATAGAATTGATTCTTAAAATATCGATTAATGTCTGTACGAGACTTGTATCTACTCCGTATATATATTTTGCTGCCGGAGTAGTTTTTATATATTCTATCATATCATCGCACATAGCAAGAGCCGTATTTTTATCTGCGGAACGAGCCGTTATACGCAGTCTTACTTCTCCGTCTCCGCAATACGGAGCGACTGTCGGATTTTCCGCTTTACGCATTAGTTCGCAAAGCATATCTTCAAGCGCGGATTCTCCTATTCCGATTAAATTAATATTGCGCGATACAAGCGTAACACTTGTTCTTTGCCGCAAAAATTCTTCAACCGAATTATTCCACAACGGGATAAGTTCCGAAGGAGGTCCGGGAAGCATTATAATAGTTTTACCGTTTATTTCATCTTCAATCGCAACCGCCGGCGCTGTACCGTTATCATTGTCAAAAACTATCGAACCAAGAGGAACATAAGCTTGTTTTATATTATTGTCGGACATAACGGCAGCGCGTTTTTCAAAAAATGATTTTATACGGTCGAGTGATCTTTGATGAAGAACAAGTTTTCTTCCCATAACCGAAGCTACAGTTTCTTTTGTTAAATCATCATATGTTGGTCCCAAACCGCCGGACATAATTAGTAAATCGCAGCGTTTCAGCGATTCTTGCACCGCATTTGAAAGCCTTTGCGGATTGTCTCCAACGACTCCCTGATAATATTGATTTATACCGAGTGCGGCAAGCCTTGTCGATATAAAAGCTGCGTTTGTATTGACAATGTCCCCGATTAATATCTCTGTTCCTACGCAAAGGATCTCCGCTGTATTTATTTTATTCAAAAATCCACCAGCTTTTTATTATTAATATTTATTTATTATTTTCCCACACAGAACCGGCTAAAAATTTCAGTTACAATTTTTTCCGTAACAGCCGAACCGTCAAGCTCTGATAAAGCTTTTATTGCATTTTCCAATTCTATCGATACTATATCTGAAGGATAACCTTCCAAAAATACTTTTTGCGTTTCGCAAAGCGCTTTATATCCGGTCTCAAGAGCTGCTTTTTGTCTTGCGTTTGCGATAACCGCTTCACTTTCAAAATCAATATCAGAAACACCGTATAATTTTTCTATTTCATTTATTAATTCGTTATATCCCCCTCCGTTTTTGCATGAAAATTTTATACAGTTTCCAAATAATTCGCTATAATATATATATGAGTTTTCATTTATTCCAAGATCGGATTTATTTAATAAACAAATATAATTCTTACTGTTTTCTCTATCAAGAGTATTTATAAAATCGATATCGTCTCCGCTAGGTTCTCTCGATACGTCAAAAACACATATAACAAGCGCAGCTTCTTCCAGTTTTTGTTTTGTCCGTGCTATTCCCATATTTTCAATTTCATCCTCAGCGTAACGCAATCCCGCTGTATCTGTCAGTCTGAGCAGCAACTTCCCTGCCGGAACGGTTTCTTCTATAGTGTCCCGCGTAGTTCCCGGAATATTAGAAACTATTGCACGATCATGTCCAAGCATAAAATTAAGAAGTGATGACTTACCCGTATTGGGAGCGCCCGCTATAACAGACGGTATACCGCGGGCTACCGCAAGTCCTGCTTTTGATGTCGACAAAATCCGGTTTACCGAATTAATTTGCTCATCTAAAAACAAAGATATTTCATTTTCGCTTAGTTCCGTAAGATCTTCTCCGGGAAAATCTATCGAAACTTGAATCGCCGCAGAAATTTTATATAATTCTTCTAAAATACTATTAATTCTTTTAGATAAAATTCCTCTTGCGTGAGAAGAAGCCAGTTTAATTTGTCCTTCCGATTGGGAATCGATAAGCCCCGCGACCGCTTCTGCTTGAGTTAAACTGATTTTGCCGTTGATGAAAGCCCGTTTTGTAAATTCTCCGGCTTCAGCCGCTTTGCACCCGGATATCAATGCGGAATGTAATACCATTTCGGAAAGCAATAATCCTCCGTGACACGAAATTTCCACAACATCTTCTCCCGTAAATGATTTCGGAGAACGAAATACAACGGAAATTCCATCGTCTACTATTTTTCCGCCCGAAAGTATATCTCCGTACACTGCTTTGTTTGACTCCACTTTGGAAAGCAGCCGGTTATATTTTTTTTCTTTCGGCAAAAATATTTTATCGGCGATATCTACAGCTTTCGAACCTGATATACGTATTACAGCTATTCCTCCGACTCCGCGCGGAGTAGAGATTGCGGCTATTGTCGGCAGATATGATTCGGGCATTATAATTTTTTCCTTGGTATTTATATTTTTTATAGTATTATAATACATAACTTCTCTTTATGGAATAGCTTTTTATAAAATATCTCCGTATCGCAATATCTTTTTTATCTTATAATCTTTTTGATATAATTATTAATCTATTATACTTGATTTAAAACAAAAAAAGAGTTAAAATAATAGAGAATAAAATTATAAATACAGGAGAAAGAAATAAGATGGCATTAGTTACAACCACAGAAATGTTTAAACGCGCATACGCCGGAGGATACGCTGTAGGAGCGTTTAATATAAACAATATGGAAATAATCCAAGCTATCGCCGAAGCTGCGGCGGAAACGAAATCTCCGGTAATAATGCAAGTTTCGGCAGGAGCACGCAAATATGCAAAACACGCTTATTTAATGGCTCTGGTTCAAGCTGCTATAATCGATAATCCCGGACTGGATATCGCACTCCATTTGGATCACGGAGCTGATTTTGAAATTTGCAAATCGTGTATCGACGGCGGCTTCACTTCGGTTATGATTGACGGTTCAAAATATTCTTTTGAAGAAAATATAGCTTTGACTAAAAAAGTAGTTGAATATGCCCACGCAAGAGGAGTCGTTGTTGAAGGCGAACTCGGTAAGCTTGCCGGTATAGAAGATGATGTAAATGTTAACGACGATGATGCTAAATTCACAAATCCCTCGGAAGTTTACGAATTTGTAACTAAAACCGGAGTAGATTCTCTCGCTATAGCAATCGGTACAAGCCACGGCGCGTTTAAATTCAAAGGAGAAGCAAAGCTTCGTTTTGATATACTCGAAAAAATATCCGAACTTGTTCCGGGTTTTCCGATAGTGCTTCACGGCGCGTCAAGCGTTGTTCCGGCTCTTGTCGATGAGATAAATGCTTGCGGAGGAAAAATGGCAGGAGCGCAAGGTGTTCCGGAGGAAATGCTCCGTCACGCGGCTTCTCTTTCTGTTTGTAAAATAAACATAGATTCCGATATACGTTTAGCTTTTACAGCAGGTGTACGCAGAGTTTTCGCAAACGAACCCGAAAAATTCGATCCCAGAGAATATTTGAAAGTCGCCCGTGATGAAGTAAAAAACATGGTGGTACATAAGATAACAACTGTTCTCGGTTCAGCAGGCAAAGCATAAACAATATAGCCGGAATAACCGAAAAAAATGAAATATTATACTGATATGATGGTATCTGCCCATGATACCGATTATTACGATATGGCACGTCCGTCCGCTATCCTGCGTTATATGCAGGAAGCTGCGGATTGGCATCTGCGCGATACAGGATTATCAAACGACAGATTGCGTGAACGCGGTTATGCTTTCTTTCTAAGCCGTATCGCAATAAAATATTACCGTCCGTTATATAAATACGAAAAAATACGCGTTTCGACATGGCCTTGTCCTTCGACACTTGCGGCATTTAACAGATGCGGTGAAATTTATGATTCTTCCGGGAATTTATCCGCTCAATTAAATTCCGTATGGGCTTTGGTCGGTATTAATGACAGAAGAATATATAAACCTTCAGAAGTTCCTTTTTCGATGGAAATTGACGAACTTCTTGATGTTCCGGTTCCGCTCCGGGTTGTTATCCCAAGCGATTTAAAATTAAATCATGCGGGAGACAGAACTATATATTACGGAGACGTTGATATTAACCGCCATATGAATAATACTTTTTACCCCGATATGCTTTATGGTTTTATACCGAACGATGATCTTGAAGGCAAACGTATTTCCTCATGTTCGATATCTTACCGGACAGAATCAGCTCTCGGCGATGTTATAAAAATAAATTACGGTTCGCCGGACGGTGTAAATTATTATTTAAAAGCTCAAAAGGAAAACGGTGTAACAGCTGTGGAAGCTTATATTAAGCTTGCGCCGAAATCATTAATTGAAGAAAGTAAACAAAAGAAACGCGATACCGAACTGTAAAAAAAGAATCGACAAAAGAAAAGCTTTTTTACGGTTCATTTAAATATTTTGTTTTTTATAATAATCTATTTTATATTAAATCAAAAATTAAATAAGAATGCAAAATCTATTGATAACCCCTCCGATCATTATTATCGGATTTGATTCAATTTTTATCCGTATGCTATCTCTTGAAATTGAAAAAAACGGAATGAAAACAGAAATTTATAAAAATCTTCCTAATCCTCTTCCGCATGCAATTCTTTATATCTCGGAATACGAATTTATCTCCGATATACCTGATCCGAAAATTTTATTTATTAACAATGATATGGATGAGCCGATGATCTATCCGTCACCGGATGTTTTTGTCCGCCCTTTTATTGTAGCGGATTTTATTTCTGCGGTTTCAGATAAATACAAACAAGAATCATATAAATATTCAGAACCGGAAATAAAAGCGGAGAAAAAAGCGGCGGAAATCGAACTCGATTTGGATGAATGTACAGTATCTTATATGGACATTAAATCTGTTCTAACACGGAAAGAAGCCGAACTTTTAAAATATCTCCTGAAAAACCGCGGAAGAGCGGTTACACGCGAGGAATTAATACGGTATGTTTGGAATTACGGTTATGCAGGAAGTACTAATGTAGTGGATGTATACATACGTTATCTCCGCGAAAAACTGGATGAAAAAGCGGGAGTCGAACTTATTTCCACAATACGCGGGCAAGGATATATGATAAAATAAACGGATTTTTATAACGAAAAATGCACCGAATGAAGAGCTTTAATAAATATATATGTTATGTAAGTTTCGCTATAGATTTAATATAAAAAGAAGAATTGAAACATAATTATGATAATTGAAACGAACGCATTTTTTGATTTGCATTGTCATTTACGTGATCCGGGGCAAACGCAAAAAGAGGATATTGAAAGCGGAACGGAAGCTGCCGAATACGGAGGATATGGAGCCGTTGTTTGTATGCCGAACACTTCGCCGGTTTGTGACTGCGCAGATATAATAAAATATATAAAAGATAAAGCCGCGGTCTGCGGACATGCGGAAATATATCCGGCAGCCGCTATAACTAAAAAAAGCGCGGGAGAAGAACTTTGCGATTATAAATCCCTCAAACTTGCCGGAGCTGTCGCTTTTACCGATGACGGACGCCCTGTTTCCGATTCTCTAGTTATGTATCAGGCTATGAAAAAATGCGCGGAATACGGTTATTTAATAATTTCGCACCCGGAGGAATTAAAGCTTGCGAAAAATTCCCCCGCTCTGGCCGAGTCGGTAATGATTGCCCGCGATTTACTTATTGCCGAAGAAACCGGATGCCGTCTCCACATCGCGCATGTTTCATCCGAAAAATCCCTCTCGCTTATACGTAATGCCAAACGCCGAAAATTAGCGGTAACTGCCGAAACATGTCCTCATTATTTCAGCTTGACAAACGAGGACTTTTTGCGTATAGGAACAAACGCACAAATGAATCCGCCTCTTATGAGCGAGCGCGATCGTCTCGCCGTTATCGAAGCTATAATTGATAATACAATCGACTGTATTTCGACAGACCATGCTCCGCATACTTCGGATGAAAAAAATTCATTTACATCTCCGAACGGAATTATAGGTTTGCAAAGCGCTTTTGCAGTCAGTTACACCTATTTAGTCAAACCCGGTTATATAACGCTTGAAAAGTTGTTCGGGCTGATGTCGTCAAATCCCGCGAAAATAATCGGTATTGAACAGCCGAAAAAGAAGATAAAAATTGATACAGATAAAAAATTTATATTTAATTCAGATAAAATAAAAGGAAAATCTAAAAATACGCCTTATGATGGCTTCCAATTATACGGGGAGATAATTTATTGATATGTCGTTTGATATTTTAATTGAATCCATAAACAAAAAGAATAATCCGACAGTTATGGGGCTTGACCCGCTTCTGGATTATATGCCGCAGCCGATGAAAGATGATTTATCGGTCGAGGAAGCTCTGTTTATTTTTTGCCGTGATTTAATGGATGCAACCGCTGACATAATTCCGGCTGTAAAACCTCAGTCCGCATATTTTGAGAGATACGGACTAGCCGGACTTCACGCGCTTGACCGTATAATAAAATATGCGAAAGAAGCAGGATTTTATGTTATTCTGGACGCAAAACGCGGAGATATCGGTCCGACGGCGGAAAGTTACGCGGAAGCGGCTTTCGGACAATATTCATCGGGAGCGGATTGTCTCACAGTCAACCCTTATCTCGGAAGCGACGGAATTATCCCTTTTATTAAAGCCGCTGTAAAGTATGATAAAACTATTTTCGTATTAGCCCGCACATCAAATCCCTCTTCTGCTGAATTTCAAGAAAAAAGCTGCGGTGATATCCTTCTTTATGAAGCTGTAGGAGAAAAAATAGCTCAATGGGGCAGCGAAACAGAAGGAAAATTCGGGTATAACAGAGTAGGAGCCGTTGCGGGAGCTACTTATCCCGAACAATTACAAAAGCTTCGATTAAAGCTCCCGAATACATTTTTGCTTGTCCCCGGATATGGTTCCCAAGGCGGACGCGCCTCCGATATAAAAGCGGCTTTTGATGCAAACGGATGCGGGGTTATCGTAAATAATTCACGCGGTATCATGTGTGCTTATAAGACAATGGGGAAAGCTGCCGATGATTATATAGATTGCGCAAGGAAAGCGGCAATTATGATGAGAGACGATTTAAACGGAATAAAGTGATTTTTTTCTGAATATATAATAAAAATTATATTATAAATCCGGATTAAAAAATTTATCTCCAAAAACATTCAATTCGAATTATTACATCTTTCAATCTTTTGATTTATCTTAATTCGCATTTTATAAATACTACAGCATATAAAATTATATTGATATTTTATAAATTGTTTCAAATAATATTTAAATATTAAGAGGAGAAAACATAAATGAAAATTGGAGTAATGGTTGAATCATTCAGATGTGATTTTGTTACAGGCGTTAAAAAAGCGGCTGCTCTCGGTTTACAGGGTATTCAAAAATACGCAACAAGCGGAGAAATAAATTGGACTCCCTCTCAAATAAAAGAGACTTTGGATATAGTAAAATCAAACGGTCTTGTCTTTTCCGCTTTATGCGGTGATTTCGGACACGGTTTTACTGACGAATCCCGTAACGCGGAACTTGTCGAAAAATCCAAACGCGTTGTCGATTTGGCA
The DNA here is from genome assembly GCA_031549925.1 of Eubacteriales bacterium. Lineage (GTDB taxonomy): Bacteria > Bacillota > Clostridia > Oscillospirales > CAG-272 > JAVBPA01. The sequence goes on along the minus strand of JAVBPA010000004.1, from coordinate 2,995 downwards.
AAAAAACTCGAATGCAGCGTAGTTACAACACATATAGGCGTTGTTCCGGAAAAAGAAAATAAAACCAAAGAAATTATGCGTGCCGCTTGCCGCGAACTTGCTCTTTACGCGGATTCGATGGAAGCTGCTTTTGCGGTGGAAACCGGTCCGGAAAAAGCTGCTGTACTGGGTGATTTTTTGGACAGTTTAGGCGCAATGGGAGTAAGGGTAAACTTTGACCCGGCGAATCTTGTTATGTGTGTCGCGGACGATCCTGTTCAAGCGGTAAATTCATTAAAAAAATATATAGTCCATACCCACGCAAAAGACGGTATCATGCTTGATAACGGAGGATATCTGGAACTTCCTCTCGGAAAAGGCGGAGTAAACTTTGATACATATCTCCCCGCGCTATCAGCGTCTGGATTTGACGGATTTTTAACTATAGAAAGAGAAGTAGGAGAAACTCCGGAAGCCGATATAGCTATGGCAGCGGAATTTTTACGCGAACGCCTTGCTGTTCTCGGAATAAACAAATGAAATTGGTAGTATCGGGATTCGGTAAACATCCGCAAAGAACTATTTGCTCTTATACCGGAAGCAGGGGGGTTTACTCTCCTGCTGAACTTTCAGACACAATTGACGCTCCGGCTTTCGTATGTTTCGGTGACGGGTATGTTTTCGCTTCCCATGAAGGCGATAATTCTTCTGTCTTTTATGCTTATAAAGACGGAATTTTAACTTCCTCTATAAATCAATCAGAATGTTCCGCGCTTTGTCATATTACTTACAATGAATTTAATCATACTCTTTACGGTTCTTGTTATGGTTCTGGAAATATCCGTACCGCCGCATTTGATCCGGTGAGCGGAAATTTTACCGGGGAATGTCACAACTATATTCAGGGAGGAAGAACCCACAGCGCGTATGTATCAAAAGATAGTAAGACGCTTTATTCCGCTAACATTGCGCAGGATGTAATTTATGTTTATAATATATCGGAAAACGGCGCTCTTGAATGTATAAAGACAGCTCCTGCGGGAAATAGACGCGGAGTACGTCATCTGGCTTTTTCTTCCGATAACAAAATAATGTATGCGATAACCGAATATTCAAATGAAATACTGGTTTATTCACTTCCCGATTTTTATATACTTCAAGTATTGTCAACCCTTCCCGAAGAAATAAGAATTATCTCAGAAGAGAAAAGAATAAAAAGCAATTGTTCCACACTATGTATTTCAAATGACGGCAAGCGTTTGTGGGGGGCAAACCGTTTTACCGATACAATAGCAAGCTTTGATATTAAAGAAAACGGTCTTTTATACCCTGCCGGACACTTTTCATGCGGAGGTCATATTCCGCGTCACATGGATTATTTACCTGATAATACACTCGGTGTGTGCAATCAAGGATCTGATAATATAACATTCATCGACGCGGATACAGGTATTATAATATCATCATACCCTTTCCAATCTCCTTCTTTTATCGGTAATTATTAAAATTAAATTTTAAACATAACCGACTATATTATAAATATATTTTATTTGAGAGGAATAACAGGTAAAGAGGGAATTAAATATAATAACTACATTGTATAAAATGATAACTATAACCGAAACAGGATTATCATAACTGAGTTTTAATTATAATTCCCCGCCCTTAAATTAATGTTATGTCAAAATATAAAATACGTAATATAAGAGCAATTTCTACCGCTCCCGAAGGTATCCCTTTGACGGTAGTAAAAGTAGAAACAGACGAACCGGAGCTTTACGGGTTAGGCTGCGCTACATTTGCTTACAGATGGCGAGCTGTCGAATTGTTGGTAAATGATTATTTGTCTCCTCTGCTTATCGGCAGAGATGTTTCTGATATTGAGGATATATGGCAAACAGTCAATCATAATGCTTATTGGCGTAACGGTCCTGCCGAAAATAATGCGCTGTCAGGCGTTGATATGGCTCTTTGGGATATCGCCGGTAAACGTGCCGGTATGCCTTTGTATGAGCTTTTAGGAGGGCAAAGCCGAATCGGGGCTAGAGTATACCGCCACGCGGACGGAGGAAGTCTTGAACAAGTGGAAGAAAATGTACTCCGTTTTATTTCCGAAGGTGTAACTCACGTAAGAATACAATTCGGAGGTTATGGAGGCAGACAAATAAAACCTTTTTGTGAAAGATCAAGAAACGGAATTTATTATGATCCGGATAAATATTACCGCGATACTTTAAATCTTTTCGAATATATTAGAACAAAAATAGGTGACGAAATTGAACTGCTCCATGACACACACGAACGCGTTCCGGCTATTCAAGCAGTTCAATTGGCAAAGGCTCTTGAAAAGTACAGATTATTTTTTTTGGAAGATTTACTTTCACCCGAACAGAGTGATTATTTCCGGTTAATGCGTACACAAACGACAACCCCGCTTGCAATGGGTGAGCTTTTCGTAAACCCTAAAGAATGGGATTATCTAATACGCGAACGCCTCATTGATTTTATACGGGTTCATATAAGCGAAATAGGAGGTATAACCCCCGCTCGGAAACTTGCAGTATTATGCGAAGCTTTCGGCGTAAGAACAGCATGGCACGGTCCCGGCGATGTATCTCCTGTCGGACACGCGGCTAATGTGCATTTGGATTATACGGTGCCAAATTTCGGGATTCAGGAATGGGCAGGTATAAGTGAGCGCTTGGAACAGGTTTTTCCAGGTTCTCCTGTATATAAAAACGGTTTTGTTTATGTTTCAGAACGCCCCGGACTTGGTGTTGATATAAACGAAGCTGAAGCGGCTAAATATCCGTGTTCACACAATGTTACTCAATGGACACAAACCAGATTACCGGACGGTTCCGCGCACACTCCGTAAAAACATACGGTAAAATAAAAAAAGGACATATTATTGATTTGGATATGTCCTTTTTTACCGCTCCGCTTATAGTAAACAATTATAAATATATATAATTGCATTACATCAAAATGTTAATATTTATAATTTTTATTTTTT
>JAVBPA010000042.1:0-61647 GCA_031549925.1 Eubacteriales bacterium | reverse complement strand
GCACGGTGACGTGTTTAGCTGACCGATACTAATTGACCGAGGGCTTGAACTATTTCATTTCTTTGTGATTGGTTCATTACCCCCTTTGCTTCTGTAATTTCCTTTCTTCCCCCTTTATTCGGTTTTCTATGACCTTATTTCGAAATAAATTTTCAATACCGTTTAGGCGGTGTTGTTTTTTTATCTTTATATAAATTAAATAAAAACTCCCGTATATTTTTATTTTAACGGGAGTTTTGTTTTTGTGTACAAATAAACTAATAATTAATTAATCCGAAAAGATTATAATATAAAATATATTTTAATTAATACTATATAATTATAAATATATTATAATAAACTTTTCCTAATACTTAATGAACGAAAAGCATAGAAATCTAGGTATAAATTATAAAACCGTTTATCGTTAATTGCTGGATTTTAAGAAGTTATATATCAATACAATTAACTGCGCAGAGTTATATTGTATTTTTGTTTTGCCGCTTCTATTATTTGAGCCATGATTTTATTTATATCTTCATCTGTTAAAGTATTTTCATCGGATTGCAATGTAATTGATAAAGCTATGGATTTTTTATCCTGAGGCAGATTTACTCCTCTGTATACATCAAAAACATTTATTGATTTAATAATCCCGGATATTTCATATATTAATTCTTCGATATTTCCGGCTTCAAGTGATTCATCGCATATAAAAGCAAGATCACGTGTTACACTAGGATATTTTGGAAGAGGTTTATAAGTTTTTGTAAATGATGATAATTTAAAAATCTTTTCTGTATCAATAACCGCAGCGTAAACACGTTCATTATCTATATTATAATTTTGAGCTGTTATCGGATGCAATTCACCTAAAATACCAATTAAAATATTGTTTGTGAATACTTCGGCGCATCTACCCGGATGGAATGTTAGATTTGTTTGGCAAGATTTAAATTTAATATCATTTATACCCGCATCATAAAGAATTTCTTCTATAGTACCTTTTATATCATAAAAATCAATACCATAAGCAGCTATAGCCGTTACCATCGGTTCGGAAGGTAATTTTGTACTGTCTTCATTCGGAATAAAAACCGTTGATGTTTCAAATAAGCAAGCATTTTTTGCTCCGTTATTATAATTTTTTGACAAAGATTCCATAACAGATGGAAGCAATGCAGTTCTCATAACAGAGGTATCTTCTCCAAGAGGATTTATTATACGCAATCCTCCTGTGTATGGCTGGCGAATTTTTTCATAATATTTTTCTGATATAAATGAAAAAGAATAATTTTCGTAATATCCCAAATTGCAAAGTAAATTATTAATTCTTTGTTTGTATGCGATTCTGGGTTCGTACATTCCTCTTTTGACACCCGATTTAAAAGGAGTGGCTTCGATTTTATCATATCCGTATATTCTGATAATTTCTTCGGATATATCAGCAATGCTTTCTATATCAGCTCTGTGTGAGGGTACATTTATAATATCATTTGTTATTATAAAATCAAGCGATTCCAATATCGAAATCATTTTTTCTTTGTTAATATTTGTTCCTAAAAATTTATTGATTCTTTCAGAATCCAGCTCTACAGGAGCGATATATTGTTTGTTTTCATAAACATCTATAATACCATCCACAATATCACCCGCGCATAATAATTCTACCAGTTCACAAGCGCGTTCTACAGCAGGTAAAGTCATTTCTGGGTTTAATCCCTTTTCAAAACGTCCGGAGCTTTCTGTTCTCATACCAAGCGAACGTCCGGTTATTCTGACAGACGGACCGTTGAAATTTGCCGATTCAAATACAACAATTGTCGTTTCGTCGTTTATTTCGCTATTTTGACCACCCATAACACCTGCTAAAGCTACCGGACGGATATCATCGGCAATAACTAACATTGAATTTTTTAAAGTATGCGGAATATTATCAAGCGATATAAAATTTTCGTTTTCCTCAGCATTGCGTACAATTATTTTATTACCGTTTATACATTTGTAATCAAACGCGTGCATAGGCTGACCGTATTCCAACATAACATAATTTGTAATATCCACTATATTGTTAATCGGACGTATTCCGGCAGCATGAAGTCTCATACGCATCCACAGCGGAGAAGGTTTTATCTTCACATTTTTTACTATTCTTGCAGTATAGCGCGGGCATAATTCCGTATTTCTAACTTCAACGTTAATGTATTTTTCTATATTATCACAAGTGTTTTTTATTTTTGGCTCGTGATATTTTACAGGTAATTCGAACGTAGCACCGGTTTCACGCGCTAAACCTATAACAGATAAACAATCGGGACGATTTGGAGTAATTTCAAATTCCACAACATCATCATTTATCATTAATACATCTTTAATATCTGTTCCTGCTATTAAGTTTTCTTCATTGTTTAAAATTAGAATTCCGTTTTCTTCCGCATAAGGTATTTCATGAAGAGTTAAACCTAATTCCGATATAGAACAAAGCATACCGTCAGATGATACACCGCGCAATTTATTTTTTTGGATAACAACACCATTCGGCAATTTTGCGGGTGCAACTGCCACCGGAACATAATCACCGGTTTTTATATTGTGAGCTCCTGTTACTATTTGCAATACTGTATCATTTCCTACATCTATTTTACATACAAGTAGATGATCAGAATCAGCATGAGGTTCAATTGACAAAATATGTCCGACCAAAACATTATTTATATCTGAAGCTAAGGTTTCATATCCTTCTACTTTTGAACCTGTATTAGTCATACGGTCACAATAATATTCTATATTTATATTGCCGATGTTAACAAAATCGGCAAGCCATTTCATTGGAAGTTTCATATTATAAAAATCTCCTTTAATAAATCAAAATTGCGAGAGAAATCTTATATCGTTCTCATAAAGCATACGCATATCACTGATACCGTAATAAATCATCGCAACACGTTCTATACCCATACCGAATGCAAAACCTGTATATTCCGCAGAATCTATATTACTGTATTTCAATACATTCGGATGAACCATTCCCGCTCCGAGAATTTCAATCCAACCTTCGCCTTTACAAACCCGGCAGCCTTTTCCGTTGCAGATAAAACAAGAAACATCAACTTCGGCAGAAGGTTCGGTAAAAGGGAAGTGATGAGGGCGGAATCTAACCTTTGTTTCAGAACCGAACATTGATTTTGCGAATATTTCGAGTGTTCCTTTTAAATCACCCATCGTGATACCATGATCAATTATCAAGCCTTCAAGCTGGTGAAACATAGGAGAATGAGTTGCGTCAACTTCATCTGAACGATAAGCGCGTCCCGGAGAAATTATTCTTATCGGAGGTTTGTTTTTTTCCATCGTTCTTACTTGAACTGATGAGGTTTGCGAACGCAGAAGTATTTTATCAGTTATATAAAATGTATCCTGAACATCGCGTGCCGGATGATTTGCGGGTGTATTTAAAGCTTCAAAATTATAATAATCGTATTCAACTTCCGGACCCTCCGTTATATCAAAACCCATAGAACGGAATATATCACACATTTTCTCTTCCGTTTTAGCGAGAGGATGGCGTTTACCTAATACTTTTTGTTTCCCGGGGAGAGTCACATCAATACGTTCATTTTTTAGTTTTTCATTAAGTTCACGGTTGAATATTTCCTGTCCGCGTTCTTTTATTAAATTTTCAATTTCTTCTCTGATATCGTTTGCTATTTGTCCTATTACAGGACGTTCTTCCGCAGATAATTGACCCATTCCCCGTAAAACTGTAGTGAGATCTCCTTTTTTTCCTAAAATCTTTACGCGGAAAGCTTCAAGCTCATTTGTGGTGTTGATATCCTTAATTTGTAAAATTGCTTCACATTTTATTTGTTCAAGCTTTTCTTTCATTATTAAAATGATTTCCTTTCTAAATAAATAAAAAAAGTCCTCCCTGTATTAACTAATCAGGAAAGGACGATATAAACCGCGGTACCACCTTTATTTTATGCGATAAAAATCAAATCCGGCAAAAAACTAAAAGTCAGCCGAAATAAATTCTCGAAAGCAAACACTTTCACTGGAATATAAACGGTTCCAACCGTGTAAAATTACAACAATAAAAAATAAAGCTTCGTTTTACCCGCTCCGAAGTGAAATGCGCATCAAATCTATAAAACCGTTTTCAGCCGATAAATATTAAATTACGACGGTTTTCTCTGATATATAGATAAAATAACCAATCAAAGTTATTTTTGCAAGAATTGCCTGCTTCATCATAGCGTTTCTGAGATATTTTTATTAAATTAAAACACATTATATCATATCTCCATAAAAAATACAATACATTGATAATAAAAAATTTATAATTTTTAAAATGGTTTTTATGTATTTTTAAATAATACAAAATTCCTTCTGATATTTTAATTATTCCATTTTTTTAATAGTGGAAATGTTCATAAATATATAGTAAAATTTTTTTGGAGATAAATAAAAAAGGAGGGGAAGTAATATATATTATGCGTAAATTGAATGTAGGACTTGTCGGTTATAAATTTATGGGTAAAGCTCACAGCAACGCATATGCCAGAATCCCGATGTTTTTCGATTGCGGAGCTGAACTCAAAATGAAAGCGATATGCGGACGGGATCCTGAATGGGTAGCACAATCCGCTGAAAAATTCGGTTGGGAAAGTTATGAAACTTCATGGGAAAATCTTATTGCACGAGATGATATTGATATTGTCGATATAACTGCTCCGTCAAATACACATAAAAAAATTGCTGTCGCGGCAGCTTTGGCAGGGAAACATATATTTTGCGAAAAACCGCTTGCTCTTAATTTATCTGATGCCCGTGAAATGCTTGAAGTTGCAAATAAAACCGGTATAAAACACCAAATAGGATTTAATTATAGATTCGCCCCGGCTATAATATTAGCTAAAAAACTAATATCAGAAGGTAAACTCGGAACAATCCGCCATGTGAGAGCATATTATTTGCAAGATTATATAACAGATCCGAATTTTCCGCTTGTTTGGAGATTACAAAAAGAAATATGCGGATCCGGTTCTTTGGGAGATCTCGGAGCTCATTTTATTGATCTATCGCGTTATCTTGTCGGAGATATAAAATCCGTTATGGGTATGCAAAAAACCTTTATAAAAAGCAGACCTATTGTCGAACGCATGGAAGGACTGACCGCGGCGGCTCAAAGTGACGCTCCCAGAGGAACGGTTGATGTTGATGACGGTTCGGTATTTATAGCGGAATTCGAATGCGGAGCACTAGGATGTTTTGAAGCTACAAGATTTTCCGCAGGGCATAAAAATGATTTATTTATCGAAGTATCGGGGGACCGGGGAAGTTTAAGATACACATTCGAGAGAATGAACGAACTTCAGTTCTTTTCTGCTGATGACGCACCGGGAGAACAAGGATTCCGTTTGATACAAGCGAGCGAAGGACTACATCCATATATGCAGGCATGGTGGCCTGTAGGGCATGTTATTGGTTATGAACATACATTTGTTCATGAAATTTACGAATTTGTCCGTTCTATCGTCGATGATAAACCCACATGTCCCAATTTTGCGGACGGTGTTGAATGTTCGAGAATTATTGAGGCTGTTGAACTTTCGGCACAAAAACGCGCCGCAGTTGATATAGCATCATTATAATTATTAAATCATAAATTATTATTTTATAAAAGGAGAATTAAAATGGCAAAATATATTTGTTCTATATGCGGTTTTGTGTATGATGAAGAAGAAGGCTGCGAAGAAGCAGGTATTGCTCCCGGAACAAAATGGGAAGATATAGATGAAGAAGAATTTACATGTCCGGCATGCGGAGCTCCTAAAGCGATGTTTGATAAAGACGAATAATAATCGGAGATAATTTATTTACTATGGCTTTGGAGTATTCGACCGGATACGAAAAAAAGTATTCCTGTTGTTTTACGGGTCATCGGATGATGAGCGATAAACAAGTTATACATGCGTCGGAAAAATTAGAGACAGTCATAAGTCAGTTGTATGAAAAGGGTATAAAAATATTTATATCCGGCGGTGCTTTGGGATTTGATATGGTTGCTTCTATTACTGTTATAAATATGAAAACGGTATACAGAGATATAAACATTATACTGGCTTTGCCTTGCTATGACCATATGTTAAAATGGCAGGATAAATATATTAATCATTACAATGAAATATATAACCGTTGCGATAAAATTATATATGTAACGGATAATTATTATACGCAGGATTGTATGTATAAACGTGATAAATTCATGGTAGATAACAGCAGGCATTGTATAGCCTGGTATAACGGTAAAAAAAGAGGCGGAACATACTATACAATTAATTATGCGGAACAGCAAAACAAAAATATAATTAATATATATTGATTATTTGTAATACAGACATCAAATTTTTATTATGTACATTTGATGTCTGTATTGTTTTGTTGACATACATATGAAATTGTTATATAATTAAAATGAATTAATTCTATTGTAAATTAAAAATATTATAAAATTAATCCGAATGATAACATTAATATTAACAAACTTTATAAAATAAATATTATATTGCAAATTTGAGTTTTTTGTTTCTTATCAGATTTTGATTATATTTATTCTTGTTTTATAAATTAGAATATTTTAATGTTTATTTATTGTAATGTATTAATATAATGAAGGGAGAATTTCTTGTGCCTGTTTTTACATATAAATGCCCCGCTTGCGGAGGTCCTGTTAAATATAATCCTTCAAATGGCAAATTTACATGCGAATACTGCGATAATAATTATGAAGAAGAATATTTATCTTCCCTTGACAATGAGGTTTTTGATAATTTAAAAGAATCGGACAAAGAAGAGGATTACAAAAAAACGGAGGACGGAGCTCAGTTATTATATAATTGTCCAAGCTGCGGCGCTGAAATTGTAACAGATGAAACTACAGCCGCTACGATTTGTTATTACTGTCATAATCCGGTTGTTTTAACCGGAAGATTAGCCGCTGACATGAAGCCCAACAATATAATACCTTTTAAAATCACAAATGAAGATGCAAAAAACAAATTTTTTAATTGGTTTAAAAAGAAATGGTATTTAGAAAAAGGTTTTATGTCACAAAAAAATTTAACAAATATAACCGGTGTATATTATCCGTATTGGATGGCAGATTATAATTCTGAAGCGACCTTTATCGGAGAAGGAAGAATTGTAACTCATTCATCAAGCGGAAATTATAATATAAAAACAACAAAAATTTTCAATGTAACAAGAAGCGGTAATTTGGAATTTGAAAATATTTCAAGATCCGCTTTAAAAAAAGCTGACAGAAAATTAGCTGAGGGAGTTATTCCGTACGAAATAGAAGAATCTAAAAATTTTGAGCCTTCATATCTTGCAGGTTTTATGGCTGAAAAACGTGATGTCGAAATTTCCGATATAAAAGAATCTGTTGAAAATGAAATATCGAATTACGCTCCGGGTTTATTAACATCGGATGCGAACTATACATCGGTAACGGGCAATACTACCGTGAATCACAAAGATTCAAAATATAAATATACACTTCTTCCCGCTTGGATATTAACATATACAGCTTCCGACAAAAAAGTATATTATTATTCTATGAACGGACAAACCGGAAAAGTATGCGGTAAATTACCGATAAATTACAAAAAATTGTTTTTGAACAGCGGAATTTTAACAGCTTTAATAACTATTTTATTAAGCTTTTTATTACATCTCGCATCTTGAGGTAATATTTATATGAAAAAAATTTTTATAATTATATTTATCACAGCTATTTTTATGATGATACCTGTTAGCGCCGCATCGCAATTATTGGGAGAAACGACAGAGAGAGTATATGATTATGCTGGATTATTAACAAATGATGAAATAAATAATTTAGAAAATAAGATACAAACGATAATTTCAAATTATAATATTGATGTTGTAATAGTTACATTAAATGAAAATTATAGCGGAACTCCGCAGCAATATGCCGATGATTTTTTTGATTATAACGGCTTTGGTTTGGGAGAAGAAAAAGACGGAGTATTATTCTTTATAGATATATATAACAGAGAAACATGGATTTCGACATCGGGATCGATGAGATATTACCTCACGGACTCAAGGCAAAATTACATGTGGAATGAAATAATTCAATACTTATCTAATGACGATTTTTATAATTCATCTGATATATTCGTTTATTATATCGATTATTACATCAATGAAGGAATTCCGGAAGACGCGCATCTGATAGATACAGATAACGGCGAAGTTACATATTATTATGAAACAAGCGGTTTTTATATACAACCGGAATTGATTATTATTTCGTTGATAGTTGCCTTGTTCGTCGCACTTTCATATATTTTAGTGGTAAGAAATAGATATAAATTAGCAGGAAGCACTTATTCTTATGATCTTAAAAAGAATACAAAAATACAAATTACCGCTAAAAGTGACGTTTATGTACGAACAGACGTTGTAAAAACCAGAAAATCATCTAATAACGGAAGCAGCGGAGGGGGAAGAAGTTCCGGAGGTTCATCGGTTCACAGATCATCCAGCGGATCATCACACGGAGGAAGCGGAAGAAAATTTTAAAAGTTTTGTGGAGCTTTTCTCAAAAGCGACCGTTCTTCGTAACCTTTATTTTCAACCTGAAACTAAGATTTTTATTTAATTAATTTTAACGAGTCTTTGATAAATATTGATCTACTAAAATTTTCATTTGTTTTATACAGCTTTTTTGGTAGTTTGTCAATTGATTTGCATCACGGGAACGCGAATAAGTAGTCATATCAATATTTTCGAGTTCCGATAAATGATATTTTGCCGTAACAGGATAAGCAAGCGATTCTGTAAATGCGGTTATGCAAGCGAGCGCTTGTGTCGTTTCAACATCCGGATAATCGTTTATAAAACCGTCATATAAATATCTATACAGCTGCGGGTGGAAATTAGCCATAACTCCGCAGTAACCGGCTCCTCCGTATTTTAACGATTCAAGTAAAGTCTGAGCATTTGCGTTATAAAGTCCTAAATTTGTTCCCCGTATAATATCAAGCCGGTTTTTTATCATTTCGGAATTACAGCAGGTATCTTTTATAAATGCAAACCTTTCTGTTTTTAAACACCATTTTATCATATTTTCTGTCATCAATCTTTTTTGAGGATAAGGACATTCATAAACACCTATCGGAATATTATCCGGTAAATTATAAATTAATAATTCCGTATGCGCAATCCAGTTATCATCTGATATATTGCTTATATCCATGCGGTTTGAAATTAAAACAAGTCCATCTGGTGAAGTATCGGCAATCCGGTTTAATTCTCTTATTTGTGAATCGATATTTTCGGATATATGACCTGATGCAACAATACTCATTTTTGAACCATGTACATTTTTTATACGGGCAGCTTTGTTTACAACTGTTTTAGTTAATTGAACACGTTCGTCTTCGCTTAAATAAAATATTTCGGATGATTGACAAGCCGCGAATATACCATCACATCCATTCAATGCGTAAAACTCTACCAGAGCTTCTACAGCACCGTAATCAACGGAACCGTCGGTATTATATGGGGTAATCATTGTTACGTATACACCGCGTTTTATTTGATTTGTCATCGTTATTAATTCTCCAATTTCTTTGATAATTCCATTATTTTATTTATTACAAAAGGTTCGCTTTCCTCGCTGTACGGGGGTAGCATGTACCAATGGTTAGCTCCCTCAACTTCATATCTGCCGAATGGAAATTCTTCCGGCGGAGGAAGATATGACATTACATAATTTGCCCATCCTACAACAAATACATTTCCGGATCTATAGCCTTTATTTATAAAATTCGCTTCTATGGTATTACCTGTTTGTGTTAGAACTTCATACGGTAAGAAAGTAAATAGTATATCGTTTAATCCTTCACCGGATTGTATTTTTAATATTTGTATAACGGAGGCTAAGGATTCATCGCAATTTGATTCCTTTAAATCAAGTAACATCTCATGATACCGCAATTCCCGTAAAGCATAATGTTTTTCATGTAAATTAAAATCTTTTTGATAATATGTATCGGATATGCTTTTTATTGTTTCCGTTAATTTATCGGTTTGGGGAAAAGGTTTTACGGGAACATTAATTATTTCTTTCGCGTATTTGATATTTTGTACTAAAACATCATTACTTTTTTGAAGTTCTTTTGTTTTTGATATAACTGCGCAAGCTAATTCTCCGCCTAATTTTGAAATACGTTCGTCCGGCGATAAATCGTCATTAAAAAAAGGATCAATATCCGCCGCTCTTGATAATAAAAACATTACAGTTATATCAGCGCCCCATGTGTTTAATGCGATTTTAGATAAAACAGACGGATAATCAGCGGAATATGTCATAGCTGTCCATATAACTGGATGACATGAAGCGGATGAAATGACGCCTTTTAAATCATTATTATCATTAAAAAATGCTGCTACTTGAATACGGCGGTCGATAATTTCTCTTCCGCGGCGGTTATATGCGCTATCCAGTATTAAATCAGAATATCCGCATCGGAAAGTCCCCGCAGATAAATTGCTGAATGCCTGTAAAATTGTTTGCGCAGCCAATTGACCGGTATAATTCCAATAGTCATGATTAAAAGGTAATTCGGCAAGTACCCCGCAAGCCGGTCCCGCGTGTGTATGAATCGAACAAAGTACTATAAAATCAGAATCATAACCGGTTATCCTTTTTATATGAGACATTATGATATTATAAAGCTTTTTATCCATTCCGCAAATATCAAAAGAAACTATAACAAATTTATTATTTCCGTCATCAAATACACAAGCTTTAACATAAAGCGGATCATGTATACCGGAAGCGGGATTCAGACGAAAACCATAACCATCAAGATAACTGTATAAATTATCAGGAGGAGTTATTTCGTTTTGTGCAAAACCGCATTTTAACATTGCGATTCTCCTTTTATATTTTCATTTAACTTATGATATAGCTATATTATGTGTTTGTCAACGCTTTATTTTTATTTTATCAATACATATTGACATTTTTTATATTGATATTATAATTTTAATAATTTATAAAATATTAAGCGGAGTTATTAATGTCTGATAAATGTATTTATTTGGGTATTGACGGCGGAGGAACTAAAACGGCGGTTTCATGTATCGATATAAATGGTAATGAATTATATAAATGTTACGGCGGAGCTATTAATTATAATTACATTGGTATCGAAAAATCACTGTATAATTTTTTATCAATATTAAACGAAATAAAAAATATATTTCCGGGAAACAAAATCGCAGCAGCTGGAATAGGAGATCCTTCAATTGACGATTTATATCCTATTTCGAACACAAACGATTTTATATGCGGAATAAAAAGCAGCGGAATATTAAATGATGAAACAAAAATATTTCAAAAAAGCGATGCTTTTATGACTCTGTACGGCTTAACATTAGGTAAAGCGGGTGCTTTGATAATCAGCGGAACAGGCTGTATGGGAATATGCTGTGATAAAAACGGAAATATTAATGTTGTAAACGGATGGGGTCAATCGTTGAATTTGGATGAAGGAAGCGGTTTTTATATAGCTTTAAGCGGGATTCGCGCCGCTTTGCGTTGTTTTGATTCCGTAGGACCCTATACATTATTAATTGAAGAAATAAAAAATTATTTTAATATAACTGATGTAAGACAGTTGATATCTGTTGTATACGGTGAAAAAAAACAGGATTATCCGATATCAAAATTCGCTTATGCTGTAGATACTTGTGCTGAAAAGGGTGATAAAATATCGATTGATATATTAAATGAAACAGCGGAAATATTACTGAGATACGCTTTATCTTTGATATCAAAATCAGGTAATGAAGAATTAGTTTTTGGAATATACGGCAGCGTATTTCAACAAAATAAAATAATAAGAGAATATTTTACAAAAAAATTATTATCAATTTACCCATATTTGACTATAAAAATTCCGGATATTTTACCCGAAAAAGCGGCTGCTTTATATGCGTTGAATCAACTAAATCAGTTAAATCAATTAAATCAACTAAATAAAAAAATATAAATGGAGAATGAAATGTCAAAACTTGCATTATACGGGGGAAAGGCAGCCGGATGCGGTCCTTTCACCGAATGGCCGGTAATTTGTAAAGATGAAATTAATTCTGTTATGGAAGTTTTCGATAAAAAATATAGTGATGGATACTATACGGAGTTATTTGAAAAAAATTTTTCAAGATATTGCGGAGTCCGTCATTGTATAGCCGTTTCAAACGGAACTGTCAGTTTAGAATTAATATTACGGGCTTTAAATATCGGAAAAGGGGATGAAGTTATTCTTCCTCCATATACCTTTATCGCTACACTTTCATCTGTAATTTTTGCCGGAGCTACTCCTGTATTTGCGGACATTGAACGCGGAAGTTATAATATATCACCTGTTTCGGCTGAAAATAAAATCACTCCGAAAACTAAAGCTATAATCGCGGTTTCTGTTGCCGGTCGTCCAGTAAATATAGACGAGCTTGAATTGATTTGCAAAAAACATAAAATACATTTGATAAATGATGCTGCTCAGGCCGTGGGCGCGCAATGGAAAGGGAAGAGTATAGCATCATATGGAATAGCATCATCATTCAGCTGCCAAAATTCCAAAAATTTGACCGGGGGGGAAGGAGGTATAATTACAACCAATAATGATGATTTATATAAAAATATAAATTCCATATTAAATCACGGAATAAAAGACGGTAAGATTGTTTTTCCGGTACGAAATTATAAAATGAATGAATATTCTGCGGCTATACTTTTAAACCAATTGAATAAATTAAAATTTGAAATACAAAAACGTTCCGTTAAAGCAAATTATTTAACTCAATATTTTAAAACTACCGAATATATATATCCTCACGATTACGATGAACGCATAACAGTTAACGCATATCATTTGTATATAATGCGTTTTAATAAAAATTATTTAGCCGAACATAACATTAAGCGCGAAACATTAATAGCAGCCGTTAATGCCGAAGGTTTACCCCTAAGCGGAGGTTATACGCCTTTATATACCGCTCCTTGTTTGAATACGGATATTGTAAAACGAATATGCGGTGATATTGATAGAAAGCCTCTTTCGGAATGCGAAAGAGCCTCCTATGAAGAAGGTGCTTGGCTGTATCAGTCGTGTTTACTCGGAAATGAAGAAAGTATAAAATCAATTTGTTGTATCTTTGATAAAATATATCAAAATATCAGCGAATTATCCGGAAAATAAAAATAAAGGTAAGAATAGAAGATATGAAAGATATATACATAGAATTAAAAAATATAACACAAAGCGGTGTTTGGGGTACAATAGGACCGTATATGATGAAAGCCGGAGAAGATATCGCGGAATATGCTAAATCAAAATACGCGCTTGCTTTGATTTCGGATTCTGCGGCTTTTGAAGTATTATTGCGATCACTTGAAATATCATACGGAGACAATGTAATATGTGCTAATGCTAGTTATTTTAATGAAGCAATGACCATAGCGGCAGTGGGAGCAACACCGATTTTTTGCGGTGATGGGAAATATATTGACATATCAAAAGCCGAATCCGCTATTGAAAGCGGAAATGTCAAGGCAGCGGTTGTCTGTGATTATAATATCGATATTATATCTCCAATTTGTATAAAAAATAATATACCTATAATCGAAAACGCGGGATATAATTTAAAACTGACCAAAAAGGAAGGTATATATGCTTCGTTTTGTAACTTAGCTCCTGTATGCGGTTCGTGCGGTGCGGTTATAACAAACGATTATAAAGCATATTGTCTTGCTTTTTCGTACCATCATTGCGGGCATCCGGTCGGCGAAGGTGCCGGAATTTACAATCAAGCTTTGCTTGGCGGTGACTTTAGAATTACAGAATGGGAAGCAGCTGTTATCTCACATTATGTTAACAACGGGGATTTCGACTCAATAAAAATTTCTCCTGTTTTAGTTAATAATTCGGAAATGGAAATTTTTAGTTAGAAGTAAACTTAATCGGAAGTAAACTTCATCAAAAATAATATCCGATAAATATATTTATTTTTCATTGTAATATTCCAATAAAGCTTTTCCGCGTTCTTTAATTTTACATCCCTGTACAACATCACGATAAAAACCAAAATATTTTTCATTGTTTCCGCCCCAATGATAAGCCGCGTAATCGTCAAATAAACGAAAAGCATGAATTATGTCTATATAGGGCATATCGGAGCGTACAAGACGGTATTTTTCTATAGCGGCAGAAGCTAAATAGCTGTCAATATCTTCATTTCCAAAATCGGAAAAACCGAATTCTGTCAAATATACTTTTTTTCCTTCATTAAAACTACGGGCGTCGTTATGTAAAATTACAGTTTTATAAATATCATCGTTATATTTTTTCCATTCCTGTGCGGGCATATTATAAGGACAATAGGGATGCCAGCATAATATATCAAAAAAGTCGTCAGGATTTTTTGAACCGTATTCGCCGCTTTCAATATTTTTATAAATATATTCAAGAGATGTATTTATATATCCGGTTTCAAGAGCCATTGCGGGAGCCAAACCAGGCATGACTACAACCGAACACGGAATAGCTGATTTAATCCCTCTGTATGCGCGGAACATCATATCAGTCATAATCGATATTTTTTCTTCATGCGTAAACAGAGCCGATTTTTTGTCGTATAATCTTTTAACCGGATATAAAAATGTATCGTGATTTAGTTCATTTCCGATTTCCCAATATTTTATGTAAGGAAATTCAAGAGCTATTGTTTCCCATGATTTTTCAAACATATCAAGAAATTTTAAATATTTACTTCCTTTTTTCATATCCCGTTCAGGAGCAGCCATGCAAGTTTTTCCGCGTGCTGCTGGATCGTCCAAAAACCAATAATGACTCATAACAGTAATATGAAGTATACCGCATTTATGAAGCGATGCATATATATTATGAAAATAATCCGCACCGCTGCGGTCGATTGTTTTATAATCTTCAAGAATATAATCGTGATGCATCCAAGCCCTGAAAGAATATACATTCAATTCCCGCAGTTTTTTATATACAATATCAAGACCGTGTTTGCGCTGTCGGTTAAAATCATGTATTTGCTCGCACATTCCGCGCAGTAAATCATTTCGGTTATGTTTAATCATATCCGGCATTGTTCTTTACTCCTTTTTAATAATAAACAAAATTTATAATTTATAATTAATTATAATCAAAAAAATCCTTTCCGCTGCTGCATTAAACTATAAAAATGCGGCTTGTACGAAAAGGATTTATATATTTTTAATCAAATAAACTAAGTATTGCTTTCTTTTGTCTGGCTCCGACGGCCTTGTTTACTATCTGCCCGTCTTTTACTACAATCAAAGTAGGTATACTCATCACATTGAAAGATTGTGCGAGTTCAGGTTCTTCATCGACATTTATTTTACAAATTTTTTTATCGGTAACTTCATCTGCTATTTCATCCACTATCGGAGAAACCATTCTGCAAGGCCCGCACCATTCAGCCCAAAAATCAATGAGTACCGGGATATCGGATTTTATAACTTCTTCGTCAAAATTATCTTTTGTTATTTGTATAACAGACATTTTTATATCACTCCTATTTTAAATACTGAACGAGATCTTCGCCTAAAAGTTTTGAAAACTCAGCAGCTCCGTTTGTGTTCAAATGACCCCAGTCAGAATAATATTGATAATTTTCGTTTATATCAGAATATTTGGATTCGTTATAATTTAAAAACGGTATATTATATTTTTCCGCTGTTTGCGTTAAATATTCAAGCTTTTCTTCAAATTGCGGAGCATCTCTTCCTGGAATATATTCCGGAACTAAAACAAATACCAAATTAATATCTGATGCCTGGAATAGTTTAATCAGTTTTGTAAAATCTGTTTTTTGTTTCGGATTGTCATTAGCCCAAGCTCCTGTAGGACTTCCGTTGTAATAAGCTTCCCAAGGAATAAATCCTTTGTAAAATTCACTTGTTACAAATCCCGAACCATCTATCAAATATTCATGCTTATATACCGGAAGTTTATATTCTTTTTCTTCTTTTTTATTTGGTGTTTCGGATTGAACGGTTTCAGCAATTGTTGTTTCTTCTGTTGGTTTTTCAGCTTCTTTTGTTTTGAAAAAGCTTCCGAAAACTTCAAATATTCTGTCACGTGAATAAATTAAAGGAATTTTATTAAACAATACAGTAAAAGTTTTATCCAAATGAGCGCTGATATCCCAAATCGGTATATTATCTTCTGTAGTTTGTTCCGTACTATTTCCGCTTAAAGTGCTGTTTATAGCGGCGGAAACCGCGTCGCTTATTCCTGTATTTGTTTTAGAATTTGATGTGACAGGTTTTGATTTTTCTATTTTACGCATAATATCCACAGGTTTGTCCTGGGTTGTATCATAAAATATATTTCTCCAAAGCCAGCCGTCATCAAACATAAACCAATCAACGCACATAATAATATTTTTAGGTTGGGGATAATCCGCTTCTTCAAAAGCTATATCGTACCAATTTACATAATATGTAGGATTTGATCCGTTAAGTGCGAAATTATAAAAACTATGTCCTTCATTTGCTTCATCTAAATACTTGGGGTTTATGCCGTGTGTAGCGTGTGATGTACCTATTATTATAGTGTCAGCGCTGTAAACTTGTTCAAATACTTCATAAAACTGTCCGTAATCATGATAAGACCAACGGTTTTTATATTGCTGATAGAAAGCTTCCATTTGTTCAAGCTTTGTCAATTGAAGCTGGTATAGCAATTCTTTCTTTTCTTCTTCATTCTCCGCATTTTCTATTGCTGCTTGAACGGCGGAAGTTTTTTTAGCTGCTTCCTGCATTTGAGCGACTTCATTGTCTAGAAATTTTTGCATCATTGTATTCAATACTAAAAATATACCTAATGCGATAATCAAAACAATTAACGCTTTTCCAAGTGCATTTCTTATATCAATAAATAATTGTCCGCGGGAAGGTTTTATTATTGGATTTTTAATTTGTTCATCCATATTATAATTTCTCTCAGTAAATATAGTATTTTAGACTAAGCTGTGACATACATCTTATTATACCATACTTATAATTAATATGCAATAAAATAAAATAAAAATTCCCGTATCGTTTTAAAATACGGAAATTTTTTTGGTTGTAATGAAACTTATTTCATTTATTAATGTTAATGTAATTATTGAATCATTTTTGCGATTTCATCAGCAAAATTGTCTTCGCGTTTTTGTAATCCTTCGCCTTTTTCATATTTAAAGAAGGCTTCAATTTTCAAATTACCGCCGAATTGCTTTGCACATGAAGCTGTATATGCTCCGACTGTCATACTTTCGTCTTTAATGAATGTTTGCTCTGTCAGACATTTTGCTTCATAGAATTTTCCGAGACGACCCACTACCATTTTTTCAATGATAGCTTCCGGTTTTTTGGAATTTGCTTCGTCCGCTTTAATTTGATTTACTAATATTTCTTTTTCTTCATCTATTGCACTCTGCGGAACTGCTTCCTTGTCAACATATTCACAAGGCAGTGCGGCAACTTGCAAAGCGATATTTTTTGCGTATTCAGCAAAACCTTCATTTTCAGAAACATTGCTGTCAGCGGCGAATTTAACGATAACTCCCGCTTGACCTTTACCATGAACATAAATACTCGTTGTTCCGTCAACTACTAAAAAGCGGCGGATTGTTAAATTTTCACCTATTGTAAATATTTTATCTTTTAAAATAGCTTCAACATTATATTCGCTGTCTATATATTTGTTTTCAAGCAAAGCAGCTATATCTGCCGGACGATTTTTTAATATTGTTTTTAAAAGTCCGTTGACAAAACCCTGAAAATCTTCATTTCTTGCAACAAAGTCTGTTTCCGAGTTAACTTCTATCATAGCAGCGCTGCTGCCTTCTTTTAATATAGCAACGAGTCCTTCAGCAGCTATTCTTTCAGCTTTTTTTGCTGCGACTGCAAGTCCGCGTTCACGAAGATATTTTATTGCGGCATCAAAATCGCCGTCTGTTTCTTTTAATGCTCTTTTGCAATCCATCATTCCGCAGCCGGTTTTAGCGCGTAATTCTGATACTGCTTTTGCTGTAATTTCAGCCATATTATAAATCCTCCATTAAATCTTTATACAGTTTATATTTTATTTCTGTTCCGATTCTTCGGCATCTTCTGCTTCTTCAGCTTCAGTTATTTCAACGATAGCATCGTTCAACTGTTCACCCTGATGACCTTCAAGAACTGCGTCCGCTATAACGGATGTGATAAGCTTTATCGCACGGATAGCGTCATCATTACCCGGAATAATATAATCAGCGTCATCCGGATCACAGTTAGTATCTACAATGGCCACTACCGGAATACCAAGCTTTTTAGCTTCTGCTACGGCATTCTTTTCCTTGCGCGGGTCAACTATAAATACTGCTGAGGGAAGACCGGTCATGTTTTTAATTCCGCCGTAATCGCGTTCAAGATCATGCATTTCTTTTAACAGAGAAGCAACTTCTTTTTTAGGAAGCAAATCAAATGTACCGTCTTCGGACATTTTTTCAAGATTATGGAGACGTGAAATACTCTTTTTAATTGTTTTATAGTTGGTTAACATACCGCCGGGCCAACGAACGTTAACATAATACATACCTGCGCGCAGAGCTTCTTCTTTTATAGCGTCTGCCGCTTGTTTTTTTGTTCCTACGAATAATATATGGCCGCTGTCAACGGACATATCGCGTACAAACATGTAAGCTTCTTCAAACTTTTTTACTGTTTTTTGAAGGTCGATAATATATATTCCGTTTCTCTCCGTAAAAATATATTCGGCCATTTTAGGGTTCCAGCGTCTGGTATGGTGTCCGAAATGAACGCCTGCTTCGAGAAGCTGTTTGATTGAAATAATTGCCATTATTAATTTCCTCCTTCGGTTTTTCCTCCACAGCGTTATTGATTAGGTCACCGAAGCGCCTCGCTGTGTGTGGATTATGCATTTTAATTATTTTTTATTATGCATTGAATTAAAACACTGCTGTTCTTGCCCAAACATACGCAGCAATGTTCATTATAACATATATTATAACATTTTTCAATAACAACAATATAATTTACAAAATATTTACATAAACAAAGCGGGTTTTTATACGCGGCGAAATAATTTAACGCATATGATAATATTAATTAATATAAAAGCAATTTATAATCTCGGAGGTTTTATATGGACTGTTGCTGTTGCAGTATAAATTCGCTGCGTGAAAAAGAAGTTGTTAATCTTTGTGACGGAAATCGGCTAGGATATATATGCGATATTGAAATAGACATAACCAGCGGTCGGATAATATCTATCATTGTTCCGGGAGACAACCGCTTTTTTTCGATATCATTAAATAAAACGACAGATATCAGAATATCATGGGATAAAATAAACCGCATAGGTGACGATATTATTTTAGTTACGGTACCTGTAAATGAAATAAATCAAAATGTTAATAAAAAGAAAAACTGGTTTAATTTCAATTAATACATCTGATATTTAATATTATAATAATTGTTTGAATTTGTTTTTATATTTAAAAACATCATTTTAATAAAAAATGAGGGAAGCTTTTATTATTCCCTCATTAAAATTTATTTAAATTAAAAATTTTATATAATTGAAACTACCCGGAGAAAATTTATATTGTTTAATTTTTTGCGTCGGAATCTATTATCTCACCGGAAAGGAATCTTATTGTATCTGATATCGCTTTTTCCACGATATCTCTTAAAACATAAAATTCTCCTTCACCGTTAATTGTATAATAACAGCGTCTTGTTGTGTACGGATAAAATTTAAAATCGTATAGTTTCCCATCATCTGTTGTAAATTTTAAATTTAAAAGCAGATTACCTGTCGAAGTGCTTTCACTGTAGTTTTCCATTTTTATTGATAAAAACGTTTTATAAAGTTGTCTGAAATTTTTTACATCGTCTTCATCGAGAACCGCGTTTGTACTGGAGGGACTTATTTCAATTGTTTGCCCTTCGCCGGAAAGTTTAAATGTTTCTGTAATTTTATCGCTTATAACTTCAACCTTTGCTATATCGTTTATATTTAACATATATAGCGAATTATCTACGTAATTAATTAAATCCCAATCTAAAAACTTAAGATTGTTACCGTCAACCAATGCTATTAAATTAAATGTCAATGAATAAGCATAATAAGTGCCGTCTTCGTTTTTTTCGCTGAAATATATATAATTATCGATATCTGAATATTTATAATGGATAACCCATGCGGGATTTTCACGGTCTATTCCGTATTTTAACAATGTTTCATCAGATAACACTTCTTCCGTATTTCCAAGCTCCAAGGTAGCTAAACCGGTAAATTGTAAAAAGGTTTGCAATACTGTTTCATAACTTGAAGAAGGAATATAATTCGCCGGAGCTTTCATTTCATAGAATGATGTTGTAGGCTGGTTTGTTTCTACACCGTCTGCTATATAATCGATCCAAATTACGATTTCATCATAATGCATTATATAAAAATCACGTGCCATAAAATAATCTGTCTGCTGCATAGGAAAAGATAGGATAGGAGTTATCAAATTTGTAATTGGGGCTAACAATGTTGTTGAAAGCGAAGATTCTAAAATATAAACAGCATCACGGTCGGCATAACGGCAGTAAAATCCGGCTCCAGTAGGTATTACGTCTCCGATATATACAATATGTTCTGATCCTGTGATGGTTGTCAATTTATACCATGCCGGATTTGAATATTCATCAAGACCGTATTCTTCCCAATCAGTGCAAGCCGTAGTTACACGTTCCATAGACAATGTATATCCTGAAGCGACTACGAGCGATGAAAGAGCGGTAAGATCATACGGAGCTCCCTTGTTATTTAAAATATAAAATTCGTCGTCGGTATCTCTGTAGAATGTATAAGTGCCGAATTCGTTGTGAACTTCTATTTCCTGTATAGCCGCTTTTTCAACATGTTCGAACATAAGAATACGGTTGTTAATACCCAAAACTTCACCGGGTAACAATTCAGGAATAATTTCTTCTGTTGCAGTCCATTTTGCGATAAGCGGAGTTATCACAAAAAAGTATATGGATGTCAAGACTACAGCCGCAATCGCAAATATTATTATAAGCCTTTTTTGCTTTTTTAACATCGGAACAAAAATCCTTTCATAATCGTAAAAAAAGAGAACATGTCATCATTGACTTATTATTTTATTATAAATGTTTTCTTTTCATATAAACTATCGTACCGAGTGTCAGCATAATAACCGGGATAACCGTGATAAATACACCTGTCCACATGTTTGCCTGTGATGTTGTTACGTCAAGTGAATTATCTTCAAATAAACGGAAATCTATATTTATCGGAACCTTTACGCGCCCCATAGCTTTCATTGCCGAATATATAACGTCAGCGTTTCCGTAAGCGTTGCTTTCAAGATATTGGGAATCCGTAAACAAAGTAGTACCGGCTGCCAATACATATGAAGTAAATGATTCATTGTTGATGTATACAAGATCCTGGCTTATTGTCAGCAGATTGAAAGGACCGTTTGAAAGAGCGGAATTTTCATCTGTAAAAGCAAAAGACTGGGTAGTTTCAGGCGAAACAAGAACCGATGATACTGTACGTGTTGCTTGGTCAATATATTTAGATTCCCATAGTATATCAATCGGCATCGTATTGCGTGTTACTGTTTTCGGTATTGTTTCAAGAGTACGGATAGATGTGGTCAGAGATGAACCCATTCCTTCCGTCAAATATTCTGCTACAATTGATAAACCGTCCGTCGATATAGAATTATATGAATCCTTTAAAACTGCCTGGCCGAATGAAATTCCCCATTCGGACAAAAATTGATTTAATTCAACAAAATTTTGCATTCCCATGGCCGTCGGATCCATGAATACCATAAGATTTCCGTGAGCGTCCAAAAAATCGGCAATTTTTGAAATTTCATCAACTTCGTTGTTATAGCCCATAAAATCATAACGCGGACCGTTTATGACAATAACCTGCGCTGAAGGATCTATTTCTTCTTTTGCCAAATCAATTGTTTTAACATCATAACCCGCGTAAGTAAACAATTGTGCCAGTCTTGATGATGTGGTTGTTTCTCCGTGCCCGACAGTAAAATAGGCTATAGGATTTTCATAGCAAAGCTGGAGTATAGCGGAGGTGATTTGAAATTCACCGTCAAAAGCAAAAACACTGTTATCGCTTTCGGCAAATTTATAAAAACCGTTAATTGAATAATTGCGGAAATCAGAACCGTTATCAATAATAACCGATGTTGTTTTTATAGATGTAGCCGCGGTGGTTTTATATTTGTTTACTGATGTGGGATATGTTATTATATCCAGATATTCAATTTCAATAAAATCAAATTCCCGGGAGAACGAAAGCGCGCACTGATGTACGATTTTTTGATAATATTCCTGTTCCAGTTTATCTTTCGGAGTGCAGAATATAATCTTTATTTTAGCATCTGTGTTTGATAAATCAGATAAAAGTTCACGTGAAGCATCTGTTATACCATATAATTGTTCAGCGGACATATCAACATACCAAAGCAAAGCTGAACATACCGCACTGAATATCGCATTTGCTGAAACAACGGCGGCAATTATAACTGCGGTTAAAAGTATCGCTGATGAACCGTATTTAAATTTTTTGTTTGAAAAAATGCTTTTCTTTTTAGTTACCGGCGCTTTTTTGCCGGATGAGTTATTTTTTATATCTTGTTTATTCATACAGCTATATTCCCCAATTTTATTATTTTAACGAAAACAAACGGTTTAAATATAATGTTTGGATGTTCATTATTCCCAACGGCGTTTTTCGTAGACACGTACTGTTAAGAACAGGAAAATAAACATTATGGAAGCATAATAAGCAACCGCGGCGAAATCAAAATAACCGTATGTGAAATTTACAAAACGACTGTAAATGGACAGCCAGCTGAGAACAGCCCGTATAGCATATACGTTTATATAATTGTTCAAAAAACTGCAAAGCAGGAAAAACATTAATACAACAAGTGTTCCCATAACCGCGACTATTTGGTTTTCGGTAAGAGAAGATATAAATATACCGGCGGCTATAAAAGCTCCTCCGAGTAATATTATAGCGATAGAATAACCGAGGAGGGTTACGCTTAAATTCGGAAGGACAAGGGCGTCGGGCTGATATCTGAACAAAACAAAATAATAAGAGCATGAAGCAAGATAAGAACCCACGAAAATTGTATAAGCAGCTAAAAATTTTGCGACAATCATTCCGGCAAGCGAAACGGGAGAAGTAAGCAGCAGTTGTTCGGTTTTCATTTTACGTTCTTCGGAAAAAGACTTCATAGTGAGCAGAGGGATTATAATAGAAAATATAAATATTAAAATAGTAAAATACATTCCCAAATCCATATCCTGCCCGCCGACCGTGTATTGCAAAGTTAACATCGAAAACGCAAAACCGCTTACAGCTAAAAATACCGCCACAAAAATATATCCTATGGATGAAGTAAAATATGCTTTCATTTCGCGTTTGTATATAGCGCCCATTTTCTATTTACCGTCCTTTTCAGATGAATCTTTGTTATCGCTTTTATTATCATCTTCAGTTTGATTTTGCGCTGCTGTTACTTTAATATGTTTCTTTACATTCTTTTGGGTTTTTTCCGCTACATCTACAAGTGATATGAATATATCTTCCAAGCTGATACCCATAGCTTCCATACCGATTATCGGCCAATGATTTTCAGCTAATAAATTAAACAAACTCTTGCGTATATCAACTCCGGCTTCGCTTTCAACGATATATGTTGTGCTGTCAAGCTCATGTTCCGCCATTGTTTCAACATATGTCACACCGGTATGTTTTTTGATTGCGTTGATGACATCTTTTTGAGGACCGCATATTTTAACTGATATACGTCTGTTTCCGCCTACAATGTTTGAAATATCTTCGGTTTTTTCATCAGCTACTATTTTTCCTTTATTAATGATAACAACCCTATCGCATGTAGCTTGTACTTCGTTTAAAATATGAGTGCTTAAAATAACTGTATGGTCGCGTCCGAGCATACGGATTAAATTTCGGATTTCGATTATTTGTTTTGGATCAAGACCGATAGTAGGCTCGTCCAAAATAACAACTTTGGGATTTCCGATTAACGCTTGCGCTATACCGACGCGTTGTCTGTAACCTTTTGAAAGATTTTTTATAATCCGATGACGCACATCATCTATTTTTGTTACTTCGGTTATTTCTTTCATATGTTTTTCTTTATTAAAAGCACAGCGCTTTATATCGTAAACGAAACTTAAATATTCGTTTACTGTCATATCAAGATACAACGGAGGCTGTTCGGGAAGATAACCTATTAATTTTTTTGCTTCGTTTGTGTCGTCTAAAATATCATAACCGTCAATTGAAACCTCGCCGGATGTACATGAAAGATATCCGGTTATAATATTCATAGTAGTGGATTTTCCGGCGCCGTTAGGCCCTAAAAAACCTACGATTTCACCGTCACCCACTTTAAAACTGATATCGTTAACAGCGTATTTATTACCGTATTGTTTGACAAGATGCTTAATTTTGACCATTTTGAAATTATTCCTCCGTCGCGCCGGCTTATTATAAATTTATTTTGTACCAACCACAAGACAATTGCTTTATTATAATACAAGATTATGACATATTCGTGAATAATATATAAGAATTCGTAAAAATGTAGCAGTATTTAAAATATCAATTGCTAATATCTTCGTTGTTATTTTCCGCAATATAGTTTTCATGATTTTTTAATATATCAAGTTCAAACCAAAAAGTGCTGCCCCATCCCTGCATACTGCGTACTCCGCATTTACCTCCAGCCAACTTGATTATTTTTTGTACTATAAACAATCCGAGGCCGGTACCGGTAATTGCGCGTTTGTGAAAAGCATCTACTTTATAATAACGCTCCCATACATAATTTAGTTTTTCTTCGGGTATCCCTTCTCCATTGTCCGTTACTTCTATTCTGACGGTATCTCCTGTTATTTTTTGGCTTATTATAATCCGTTTATCCGCTCCCGCATATGTTATTGCATTGTTTATTAAATTATATAAAACTTGTAATATACGCGTTTCGTCAGAATTTATAAATACATCTTTTTCTTCATAATTAAATACTATATTGTATCCGTCTTTTTCAAGCATTTTTGAATACCGCGAGACAGTTCCTTCGATTGAAAGTGTCAAGTTATACGGTTTATTTTCAAATTTTTGTATTCCGGATTGAAATTTCGCAATATCCATCAAATCGTTTACAAGAGTTGTCAGACGGTTTGCTTCATTTATAATTATCTGTATATTTTCGGGAGTGTTTTCTCCGGGAAGATCTCTCATCACTTCCGCGTAACCGGTTATCATTGTCAGAGGGGTACGGAGATCATGCGAAACATTTGAAATTAAATCTTGATACAATATATCAACTTTTGATATTTCGCGGGCGGCATAATTTAAAGTTTCTCCAAGCTCTGAAATTTCATTATATGTTTTTTCGTAAATGTTTTGTTCATAATTTCTTTCGGCTAATTTTTTTGCGGCATTGTTTATCCTTACAAGCGGTTTTGAAATAGTACGAGCGATTATTGTGGCGACAATAGCGGTTAGAACAGATAAAAACAATGATATTATTACAAGAAGTTTATTCAATGTTTTAACGGTTGCGTTTACGGGGGATATGATTGAATTTAAAATAATTACAAATTCTTCCTTGTTTTCATTTTTTACTATTAAAGTATAAACAATACTTTCCGTTCCTTCAAATTCAGCATCGGAATTTACCGCTTTATATGTTCGTAATCTTGAATCAAGCTGAAATCTTTGAAGCGATTTTCCTCCGTTAGCTTTTGCGTTATCATATAAAACAAATTTCGCCTGATCATAAGTATTATGAATGACACAGCTGGATTGCGTATGTATTGAAACAACGTCAAACGCACTGTTGTTACCGTTCATTTGTAAAATCATAACACACATGTCGTCCCGGTAAGCGATATCTTCGGAATAGGCTTTTAAAATATCGGAATTAATTCTGTTTTCAATTTGTTTTGCCGCTGATAATATTTCCGTTCTTTTTATGCTTTTATATATAGAATCCAAAAAAACAACCTGGCATAACCATAAAACAACAATAATAATTATAGAAAAAAGCATCATATATAAAAATATTTTCAATCTGATACTTATACCGTGCTTTTTTTTCTTTTTTTCTTTTTTATTATTGTTTTCGTTTTTATGAAAACCGCCAAGTTTAATTTTAGGTTCTTTAATTTCTTTTTTTATTGGTAAATTCAATTGTTTATTTATTTTATATTTCATAAACTATAATTTAATTTTACTTTATTTTTAACGGGAAGGAGCATCAAAACGATAACCCAATCCGCGGAGAGTAACGATTAATTTTGAATATTCGCCGAGTGAATGACGCAATAATTTTATATGTGTGTCAAGAGTCCTGTCGTCACCGTAAAAATCGTATCCCCATACTTCCGTGATCAACTTTTCCCGCGATAGAGCTATATTGCGGTTTCTTAACATATAAAAGAAAAGATCATATTCTTTCGGGGACATATCTATGCGTTCGCCGTTTATGTAGACAAGACGAGCTGTAAAATCAGCTGTCAATCCTTCGATTTTATAAATTTCGTTCGTTGTTTTTTCCGTTTTCTTTTCCACTCGTTTTATTATGACGCCTACCCTCAGCATTAACTCTTTCGGAGAAAAAGGTTTTACTACATAATCGTCGATTCCAAGTTCAAAACCGGAAATTTTATCGTATTCTTCGCCTCTCGCCGATAACATTATAATAGGTGTTTCGGAATTTTTTCTGATTTCCCGGCATGCTGAAAATCCGTCGAGTTCAGGCATCATTATATCCATTATTATCAAATCATATTTATTTTTTCTGCATAACAAGACTGCTTCCATACCGTCTGCGGCTTCTGAAACATCATAATTTTCAAATTCTGCATACTTGCGTATCATCAAACGGATTTTTTCTTCATCATCTACAATTAAAATATGCGGCAATATCATTTCTCCTTTATTTTACAACATATCGGGAACGCCTCGCTCATGCGGACGTTCCCTTTATATAATGGGGAATATCTATTTCGATAATTCCCTCTATTCAAAGAAGTTTTATTTCGATGCTGGAATAGATTCTATTAATGTGATTTGTACATCTTTCATTTCACTGCGCATAGTGTTTTTATTTGTTATACGGGCTATGGTAATTGTTACTGTATCTCCGATTTTATATTCGTTATAAAGCAGTGATTTTACATCCGATATTGTTGATACGGATACTCCGTCAATTGCTATAATTCTGTCTCCGAACATTAAATCTCCGGGAACCTGATTTGTTTCTGAATTATAACTTAAAAAATATAATCCGAATACATTTATATAATTTATTAATGCTGCGCTTTCGCTGTCGTTTCTTATTCTGTTATATTGTTCTGTGCTGTTACATTCTGTTATTACAACTCCGAGTCCGGGTCTTCCCGCTATATAACCGTTTGTTATAAGCTGTTCAGCAATTTCAATAGCGTCGTTTATCGGAATCGCAAATCCAAGACCTTCAATTGAACTTCCCGATGATTTTGCGTTTACAATACCTATTAAATTTCCGTATATATCAAAAAGTCCGCCTCCGGAATTTCCGGGATTAATAGCAGCATTTGTCTGTAAGAGTTTATATTGGCTTCCGTCTATTTCAACATTTCTGTCAAGAGCGCTGATTATACCGTTTGTAACTGTTCCGCCGAGTTCACCTAAAGGATTTCCTATGGCTATCGCAATTTGTCCTACAATTAAAGTTGATGAATCACCAATTATTGAATAGGGAAGATCAGTTGCTTCTACTTTGATAACCGCAATATCAGTAACGCTGTCGCTTCCGACAACAGCCGCTACATATGATGTTCCATCTGTTAATTTAACTGTTATATTTGTAACGCCTTCGATTACATGCGCACATGTTATAATATAACCGTCTTCGGATATTATTACGCCGCTTCCTGCTCCGTCTGTTATATATTGCCCGAAGAAGCTGTTTGTCTGAGCTGTTTCAGTAGTTATTTCAACAACCGAAGGAGCTGCTTTTACCGAAGCTGTTTCAATAGACGCGTTTTCGCTTTCTGTCGGTACTTCGGCTGTTGTTACTGCTTTGTGTATAATACTTTCAATGTCGGATACGGAGGTAGAAATTCCATCTGCTGATGTTTGGCTGGTTTTTGAGGTATTGTTATCAGAAACGGGATTATTTGCGTTATTGTTTATAAGCATCGCTCCGCCTATACCGGTCAAACCCGAAAAAACTATACATACGGCAACCATTAATACTATGAATCTGCGTGAAACTCCGTTTTTTTGGCTATGCATATTTTTGTTATTTTTTGCGTTTTGCTGATATGTTCCGTTGTTATTGTCATAGCCTTGATTTGTTATTATTATCGGATTGTTTGTTGTTTTGTCCGGTGCATCGGAAAAATTGTTTCCGATGTTATCATTGTTATTATTCATTATCATTGCCTCCATTTATATTTATAATATTTTTTATCTGTTTTATTTTAGACTCTCTTATTTATTTTATCCACGCTTGATGATTTTATTATAAATATCTTATGTGACGGCTGCATGATTATTATATTAAAACTATTTGAAATATATCGGTGGTATTTTGTGTATTGCTTGTGATAATTTTTGCTTTTTAATAAACAAAAATTATTATTTCATTCCGAAAAGTTCTTCTTTTCTGTCAAGATAGTATATATAATCTTCTTCTTTTACATTAGGAGGACAACGGTGATCGCAGAAGGGAATATATCCTCCGCGTTTTACCAGCGGAATAAGGGTATCTAAATATTTATCAATAGCTTCTTTTCCTTCTCCGAGAGCCATTTTATCTACTCCTCCCATAATGCGGAGAGTTTTTCCGTAAGTTTCGAACATTACTGCCGGATGAGCGCAGCTGTTTACTTCAAACGGGAACAGACAATTAATCCCGCCTTCCAGGAAGCAAGGCATTATCGGTCTCACATCGCCGTCACAATCTGTATACCATATATCAATACCAAAATTATCAAGCTTTTTTCTTATCCGTTTATATCTCGGCATGATAACATCATGATAAAAAGGAACCGATACAATAGGACCGTTTTTAAAACAGATGTCTTCCCACCCCGAAGCGGCGTCGTATGTTCCGAGAGGAAGAGCTGCGTCAAGGAAATTTTCAATTAAAACGCATGCTGTTTCCACCATATCTTCAACCATTTCAGGATAATCATAACAAGCATAACAAAGACCTTCAAATGTGAGCATATCGCGTATTCTCCCTATCATCGACCCGCAGAATATGGTGAGCGGATATGTACGGTCATCACGCGCTATGCGCCGGAAATATTCTTCATTGATTTTTCTCGCCGGATCATTAACATCAAAGCGTTCTTTTTTTACACGCAACCAATCGTCGGGAGTTGTTATGGATGATTTTAAATAATGCGGGATACTGCTGAGTCCGGATTTAGGGACTTCCGCCAAAAGCCCGTCTCCGTTCTGCATTATAATATGATTTTCGTTTTCTTCAATTTGTATTGAAGGGAAAGCCGGGTACATCCATGTATTTCCTCCGCATCCGGCGAATGAATCAAAAGAGAAAAAAACATTGGCTTCGCCCTCATTCGTAATATTATTATCCCTGAAAATTTTCCATTCATGATAGTTTTCCTGCCAATAACCGAATTCCATGTTAAAACAGCGGTCTGTATCCTGATAATGCATTTGACGGACAAAACGTTCTCTGTCGGTCATTTCACTCTTCCATTTTTTTCTCATCGGAGTTATTGCCATTTTTATGCTCCTTTTTATATAAAAATAAATCAATTAAATTTATAGAGGGAAACCTTCGTAATAAAAGTTTCCCTTCAAATATTTGCTTTTATTATAATTATTCTATAACAATCAAAGCTCCGCCGCAACTGTCAAGAGTTATGTTACAGACATCCGAATCAATATCGGCTGTCAAAGGATTTCCCTTGATATATGAAGTTACCGTTTTTTTGCTTTCAAGAGAAAACGAAACATTAACGGATTTTTCATCGCGGACTTCGTTGCAATTGAGTAATATAAGAGCAATCCCTTCACCGTCGATTTTTTTCATACATCCCGCCAGAACTGCTCCGTCGGAAGAAAAATTCTTTATTATTCCCAAAGAATTTATATCATAAATATTTTCAAAATCAACTCCGTCAGGGGTTTCTCCGGTAATATTTATATATGTACCTACATTTTTATAGTTGGAATAAATATCGGATATCGCATGAAGTTCGTCGTTTACCGCTTTAGCGCTGTACCATAAATCTGTTTTTTCACCGTTAAGATCGATCATCGCGTATTCAAAGTGTTCGTTTGATGAAGGAGGTGTCGCATAACAGAAATGATATATATGCTCAGCACCGAACGCTAGATAAGCATATGCCTGATAACGCATTTCATCTTCTGTCGGAGGACGCATTACATAATTAAATCCCATAGTTTGGATAAAACCGTACATGGAACGATTATATTTACGGCAAATTTTTGCGATTATATCAAGATTTCTAAAATAATTTCCGCCGGTGCGTTTTATATTATCTTCTCCCATGCTGAAAGGATAAATATCAACCGATATATAATCTGTATCGATTTGTTTTGCGAATTCTTCCACATATTCTTCATATGAAGAAGTACCGAGCATTTCAAGAGAAGCATATATAGGAAATAAATTTATATATGGTATTTTGCCGCAAACAGCTTTTTTATATTCGGTTACACGTTTTCCGAGTGCGGGATATGCGGCTGCGTTAGGTTCATCGCATAACATATTTCCAACGAATGAAGGTTCATTTATATAGTCCGAAATATAAGACTTAATTTCCGCACTGTCTCCGCTGCATTTCATAACGCGGTGGTCGCCTATTAACACTCCGATTCCCGCATTATTGCACAAATTAAAAATTTCTTTTTGCTGTTCTTTGTCTCCCCATCCGGCAAATATTAAATCTATACCGGATTCTTTAATTTCATCGATATGGCGTTTGTCGAGATAATTTAAATCGATAGGATACCATGCCCCGATTTTAATTCTTCCCATAATATCAACCTCTTCATATTTTTATTTTTTTGCAAAAAAAGTTTTATATTCAGCGCCAGTCACACCAAGATGATAAAAATCGCAAAGAGTTATGTTTTCCATGAGATTTACGGTTATACGTCCTTTTTTATCAAGCGAAGGTTTTGCGTTTCTAAGCGATTCATCGGATAAAACGGGAAGATTGTTATAATCTATACCGCATTCGGCGGCAGTCGGAACATCAATCCCGTAGAGAACCGGTCCGTAGTAAATACTGTATTTTCCGGTATAAGCTTCATCACCGGTAAGAAAATAAACAGAAAAATCTAAAGTTAAACTAACCCGAAGCTTTTTAACGGCAGAAATTATATAATAGCTCCCGGCTTCAGGGTTGCAATTGATTTTTGAATCTTCGGAAGTATATGAAATTTTGGTTTTTTTCGACCATTTCGGTATACGAAGTGCGATATTACGCTCTGCAACGGATTCAATATCAATATATATTTTACCCGAAACCGGATAATTACTCTTAACAGATATTTTTATTTCATCATCTGTCGTGATTTTACATGATTCGTATGAATTTATGTATATTGTATTGTCATCACCGGCAGTTATCATCCATTCACCGATTTGAGACGCGCCTCTGGGTGCATTAACCGAACAACAATTAAGCTCAGGAGAACCGGGTCTTGACTGAAAGTTTATCGAATGGAAATTAGCCGCGCGTGACCCTTCCATCGGAGTGTGATAAGTTGACCAATGACCGCTAGGATTAAAGCTGCCCATAATTGCATTGTAATGCGAAAGCTCCAAAAAGTCAATAATTTTAGGATCTTTTGTTAATTTATAAATATCGGAAGCCAAAGCGTTATAAGCAACAACACAGCATGTTTCAATAGCTCCGTCCCGGAAAGGAGAACCGCAAGCTTGTTCATTTGTCGAAAACGCGCCTGTATTATGAATATCAGTTTTTAATATCGAATAAAAAAGACGGACAGCAGCAGTTAAATAGCGTTCTTCACCAGTTGCGGTATACATTTGTGCGATACCGAGTATAATATGAATACTTTCCCATCTGGGTTTCGGGCATTGATAAAATTCAACTCCGGAGAAAGCACATTCTATATAATTTCCGGCTCTGTCATCTTCAAAATCTTCTTCTATTTTTTTTGCGAAATCTAAATATTTATTTTCTTTGGTTTTATTGTATAAAAGTGCGAAAATATGATAAGGAGCTAAATTCATTTCCGAACTTCCAATATCCACAAGACGCAAATTTCCGGTTTTTTCATTATAAAAAGTATAAATAAAGAAATCAGCTGCTTTTATAACCGCATTATAATAGGTTATATCTGACGTTAAATCATACCATAACAACAAGCCGTACATTATATGATAATGCGACCATGCGTCCCATGTACCTTCTTTTACCTCATGATTCTGCGAAAAAGCTCCGGTTAAACGGCACAAGCAGCTATAACAGCCAAGATAACCTTCAGGTGATTGATAAGCAATCAATTCGTCGATAAAGCTTAATATATAATTGTATAATTCAGGATCACGGTTTAATTTATAAGTATAATATGCTCCGGTTATATATTTTCCGGCAAATTCGCCGGACCAGGGAAGCAAATCGCGGTAAGGAGTCAAATCTCGTTCAGCAAATATATCAAGTATGGCGGGATTTGTTTCGCGTATACCCAAAAGCCAGTTTTTTGTTATATTACGAAGCAGCTTTCCGCTTATGCCGTTAAAATTAATATCATCAAAATTTAATGTTTCCATGGATTTTAATTATCTCTCTTTACATATTTTATCGGTATAACACGTTTTGATAAGATATACAATTACGTCCGTTTTCTTTCGCGTTGTAGAGCTGTTTGTCAGCTTCGTCAATTATATTTTTGATAAATCTTTCCAAATCATCTTTTTCATAATCCAATTTTGAAATATATGTACCTTCGCTTATAGTAACAAACGGAAAACCATCGTTCAAATCAAAAGGAATTTGAAGTTTTGCGATGGTGTCTTTTATTTTTATAGCAAGTTTAAGTGTCTTTTCGCTGTTGAGACCCTTCGCAATTACAATAAATTCTTCGCCGCCGTATCTCGCTGCTATATCATAATCCTTTGTATTTATGCAATTTTTAATACTTTCTCCGATTATGTTGAGACATCTGTCTCCTCCGGAATGAAGAAATTTGTCGTTGTATTTTTTGAAAAAGTCTATATCAACCATGATAACAGAAATAATATCTTCTTCTGTTTTGACATTTTGTATCAGATTATAAATATTTGTATTAAGCCCGCGTCTGTTCAAAAGTCCGGTTAACTGATCGGTTTCCGATAAATAATATAATTTTTGATTCGCTTCCCGCAGAGCTTCTCTTTCTTTAAAAATATTTATTGAATTTTTATATTGGGAATTTGAAGTAAATAAAGCGATTATTACAAGAACAATAATTTGCTGAATAAACGATGAATCCATTTTGCAAATAAACGCCCAAGTCAAACAAATCATCGAATATGATCCTACAATGGAAAAAAGCTCAACCGGATTAAAAATAGGCATAACACCGGTTATTAATATGATGAGTGTGAAATTTGATAATACATTTTTATATGCGATGTCGCTGAAACAAAAAAATAATGTTCCGCCCAACAAAAAAATCCATGTACTTTTTATAATTATATTTCTTGTCAAATATTTTAATTTGTGTTTATAATGTTCTGATATTTTAATTATTATCGAAAATATTATTGCTACAAAAATCAATAAATATATTCCTATAAAATACGTAAGTTCATATCCTTGCCATATGTATCCGGGAGTATTTTGAGTTGATATATCTGTTATAAGATTTGATATTTGAATTAAAAATACTACAATTAATATTAATTTGGTTCTGGAAACGGTGAGTGATAGTATCTCCTCTCTAAATTTATTGCGTGTTTCTTTGTTGAAAACCAAAGCTCCTGAAAAATAAGTCCGTAAACTAAAAACCAAGTTGTTAAAAAAACCCATAAAAACCCCGAATGATTGGATATGATATTATATAATAATGTGTCGATTCCATTGATACTATCATATTGTTATAATAAAGTCAAGTTCAAAAATAATAACATGAATTTGTTATATTAATATTCTTTAGAATTAATGTTCAAATATAATTTTTATATTATTAAAAAAAATAAATATTAAATTAAAAATATAAAATAACTTATGTTACGGATAGTTATTATACGTTTAATATTTATGTGATAGAAGTATTATAACTATAAAAATAAATGAGGTATATATGTCACTTTTCGCAAAAGGAAAAATTAATAAAAAAATACAGCGCAGTGCTTCAAATCTGATTGATGTAATTGATCAGCCCGCTTCCTTATATCCGGAAAATATTCTTTTTAAATACAAACGCAATAAAAAAGAATATAGTGTAACATTTAAATCTTTCAGAGCTGAAATCGAATATTTAAGCCATTCATTAATTGATATGGGACTCGGCGGATGCAATGTGGCTTTAATCGGGGAAAAAAGCGTTGAATGGATTGCAATGTATTTTGCGGTTGTATATACCGGAGGCGTTATAGTTCCGCTTGATAAAGATTTAAACCGCGATCAAATACCGGGATTTATAGAATACGCGGATTGCGAAGCAGTGGCTTACAGCGATGCTTTTATCGGTGTTTTTGAAAACAACCCTTTAATTAAAAAATTAAAAGCAAAGATAAGAATTTCCCCCGTCTTTGATGATTTTGCAAAAGCAATTCCCGAAGGTGTTTATATTTACGAACAATTGATAAAAAAAGGGGAACTGTCGCCTTCTATAATCGGAATAACAAATTCTAAGCCCGACAATTATACTTCAAAACTAAGCGTATTAATATTTACCTCAGGCACAACAGGGAGCAGCAAAGCGGTTATGCTGAGCCAAAATAATATAGTAAGCTGTATAAATGATGCGGTAAAATACGTCAGTTTAGATGAAAACGATGTTTTTATATCAGTTCTTCCGCTTCATCATACATACGAAATGACTGCCGGTATTATGGCAGCCATGTTCTGCGGATGTAATATTTGTTTAAATGACAGTTTAACTTCATTGCTTGCGGATTTTAAATCGTACAAACCGACAATGATGATGGCTGTTCCTCTCATATGCGAAAATATGTATAAAAAGATAGTTGATACTATCAAGAAAAAAGGAAAAACACAAACGGTTGCCGTTGCCGGAAAAATAAGTGATTTATTATTAAAATTAAATTTTGATGTAAGACGCAAATTGTTTGCGGAAGTACTAGAAGCTTTCGGCGGAAGATTATCCAACATCATTTGCGGAGGAGCCGCTATGAGAAGCGGACTTGTCGATGATTTTAAAACGTTCGGTATCAACATTCAACAAGGTTACGGTATAACGGAATGTTCACCTATTATATCGATTATCCCCGCCGGAGTTTATAATCCCGCTTCCTGCGGATTACCGCTTGAAGGTATGCAAGTATACATTGACCGCGAAAATCCCGGAGACGAAACAGGTGAAATATGCGTTAAAGGCGGAAATGTCATGCTCGGATATTATAAAAATCCCGAAGCAACCGAAGCCGTCTTGAACAATAAAGGCTGGTTTTATACCGGAGACTGCGGTTATGTGGATAAAAACAATTATATATACATAACGGGAAGAAAAAAGAATGTTATCGTTTTGGATAACGGTAAAAATGTTTTCCCCGAAGAAATTGAAGAATATATATCACATATACCGTTTGTAATCGATTGTATGGTAACATCAAATAAATCAAGGGAAGAAAGCGGACTTTCGCTTTCCGCTATGATATATCCGGATTTTGTCGGTTTAGCTGATGAAAAAGTCGAAGGAGATAAAGCGATAAACGAATATTTTAAAGCTAAAATATCAGAATTAAACAGAAAATTAGTTAATTATAAGCAAATCAGAAACATTGATATACGCAAAGAACCTTTCCCGAAAACATCTACTTTAAAAATCCAAAGATACAAAGTATAAAAGAAATTAATAATTTAATAAATTTTAAAAAGAAAGTGCGGTTGCATGAAGAACAGCCGTTCTTTTTTTATGTTTTTTATATAAGTATTTATAACGACATATTTACATTTTTGTTTGGTTGTGATATCATTGGCTTAGTTTTTAATAGTATCGATTATAATAATTGGAGGTTGTATCGTGCCGGATTTAAAATTTATCAAAATCATTTCTGTTGTTATTATTATATCAATGTTTATGACCGCAATAATTTCGTGTTCCGATTCAAATAAAAGTGATAATAACACGGAATCAATTTCATCTGTTAATGAATCATCGGAGGTTGTTACTGATATTTTAGATAATCTTCCGGTGCAGAATTACGACGGATACGAATTTGTATTTTATACGCGTAATTGCTGCGGTGAGGGGCATCGTAAAGGTTTATACATAGAAGAGGAATCTGCGGATATAGTGGAAGATTCCGTTTACAAACGTAATTTGGCTGTTGAAGAAAGATATAATGTAAAAATAGCAATGCCGTTGATGGCAGACGACGGAGAGCCTACAGAGCTTAGAACATCATTAACAGCGGATGATAAAATTTGTGACTCTATCGTATGGCATTTTAAATTTTCGGGAGACCTGGGATCCGCGGGTCTTTTATATGATATGAAATCATGTGAATATTTGCAATTTGATCAGCCTTGGTGGGCCACTGAACTCATAGAGCATTATTCGATATTAGGAAAACAATTCGTTGCGCTGGGCGAACTTACAACCGACAGTATAACGCAGCTCGGTTGTTTGTATTTTAATAAAACTATCGCTGAAAATAAACTGAACAACATAAATTTGTATGATACAGTCCGCGGTGGAAAATGGACAATAGATAAATTAACCGAAATTGCCGCTTCCGCCGGAGAAGATGTAAACGGAGATGGTATCGCAAGTCCCGCTGATGATATATACGGTTATGCTGGGTATGACGGATATTTGGTAAACTTCATGTACGGCAGTGACCACTATGTAACAGAACTGGATGATGAAGGTATACCTCAGCTTTGTTTGATGGACGATAAAATGGTTGATATTGTAAATAAAGTTTATAAACTGGTTTGCGAAACGCCTTATTGTGTCGT
Organism: Eubacteriales bacterium; assembly: GCA_031549925.1. Lineage (GTDB taxonomy): Bacteria > Bacillota > Clostridia > Oscillospirales > CAG-272 > JAVBPA01. The sequence continues at coordinate 24,263 of JAVBPA010000042.1, read as the reverse complement.
TTCCGAAGGCAGTTATACTACGGATTTTACAAACGGACATATATTATTTTATACATCAACTTTTGACGAAGCTACCCGCGCGCAGTTCCGTGACATGAAAGATACGTTTGGGATTCTTCCTTTTCCGAAATATAATGAAGAACAAAAAAATCATTATATGAGCTATTCATTGCATTCTTCTCTTATTTCAATACCGTATAATGTTTCAGATATTGATCGTGCATCTTTTATCCTTGAAGCACTTTGCGAAAAAGGATATGATTTGATATACCCGGCTTTATATGAAATAGCTTTTAAAAATAAACTTACCCGCGATGATGACTCGATTGAAATGATGGATATGATATTAAAAGGACGTACTAGCGATTTCGCGGCAATTTTTGACAACTGGCAGTATTCCAGTATGCTGACGATTATGGTCGGACGCCAGCATTCAAAAAATTTAGCTTCATATTATCAAGGTCAGCTTAAATATGTGCAAAAATTGTTTGACAAAACTGTCGAGGCATTCAGAGATGCAAGTTAAAAAACAACATATATTATTTCTGGTTTTTATAATTATTTTAGCGTTGTTTTTATTTATCGGATGCGGTAAAAAGAATGATATAAAAGAGGAAGATTTCAATTCCGATAATGAAAATAATGAAAAAACGGAGAAAAATACAGAAACAATTGTCTCTGTTGTTGAAAAAGAAACAGAATACATAGAAACAAAACCACCGATAAGAATGGGAGCTATTGAAACAGAATACAAAGAGGACGATTTTGAAGATATGAAATCTATTGAATTTTTAAATGGTTTAAAAAATAGTTCAAACGTTATTACGTTTGATAAAGGAATATACTCTATAAAAGAAACTGTTAAAATCGGAAATGAATACAGCGGTTGTACCATTTCACTTTCTGAAATTATATTAAAAGCCGATATACTGATAGAAGGCGATAATATCACCGTATGTGATTTGATTTTAACCGGTAATATTGAAATAATAGGAAAATCCTGCATTGTTACCGGCTGCACGATTAACGGACAAATAAAATCCGATGATTCGCAAAATCTGTTGATTTCAAAAAACATAATCAACGGAAAAATCTTACTTAATAATGCTAAAAACGCTGTTGTTTTGAAAAACAATATTGGAAGTATTATATTTTATAACGGACGGAACTTGACAGCTTCTTTTAATAAAATTTCGGAGGATATATCAGTTAACGGTGTCTCATTTGCTCTTATAACCGATAACGATATAACTAATGAAGTTAAAAATACAAACTCAAAAGAAGTGTACGGCTCAAATATAAAAGGATTGCTTGCAAACACCGAATATTGCGGTGCGGATGAATCACTGCTGCCGGTAAATGATTTAACACGATTTGAAGATATGGAAAAACAATCCGGAATTAAAATGGATGGCAAGATAATCGATGTAGGATCATATATTAAAAAATGCGCGAAAAACAGCAGTGAAGTAATTATTCCTCCCGGGGTTTACGCAGCGGATGCTTTGGATATGACAGGATACAGCGGAGTTTCAATATATGCTTACGGTGCTCTGTTCATATTTAATGATTACACAAAGAATTCTTTTTATTGGAATAACTGCCAAAGCTCTTCTCTGCGAGGTTTGACAATCGATTTTGCGGAAGTTCCGAACGGGCAAGGGATTGTTGTATCATGTGACGGAGATACAGTTGTTTGGAAACCTGATGAGGGATATAATTTTGATTTAACAGACGCAACTCGTTTTGCTCCCGATGCTGCTGCCGAAGGTTTTAGGGCGGGAAGCGATATTCCTTACTGCGATATATATTTTGCCGGCGGCAGAATAAAAAATAATGACGGAACATTCACATTAAAAGGAAATCCGGGTACATTGAAAACTGGAGATAAATTGACATTCAGAGGACTTTTTGCTCATGTAAATTATGTTCAATACAGCAGCGATATAGTTTATGAGGATGTTACTATTTGGGGAGGAAGCGGATTCGGTTTTTGCGAATATTATTCTGAAGGCGGTTCTGTATTAAACCGCGTTATGATGATACCGGGACCCGCTCCTGCAGGTGCGGCTGAAAAAAGAATGCTTTCTGTTTGCGATGCCACACATTCCACCAATATCAGAAGAGGAATTAAAGTTACAAACAGCCGCTTTGTACATATGACAGACGATGTTACAAATATAAACGGAACATACTCACTGATAGAGGATTACGACAGTGAAAAAAGTATCGTAACATATGATCCGAAAACTATTCCCGAATTTAAAAAGGGAGACAGAATTTGGATTATGACATTAAACGGAAAAATGCTTCTGGATACCTTTGCGTTAAGCGACAGCAGCGGAGGAAAAGTTAAAATCGAGGGAAGTTTTGATGATAAACGTCAATCTACATTGATGATTGAAAATGTATCTGTAAACGGAGCGGGATTTTTATTTGAAAACTGCGTCGTAGGGTATAACCGTTCAAGAGGATTATTAATAAAAAGCAACAACGGAACTTTAAAAAACAATACAGTTATAAATTGCGGAATGTCCGGAATAATTTTAAAACCGGAAATTTCAGACAATTGGGGCGAATGCGGGTATACAGAAAATATAAATGTAATATCAAATAAAGTCGTCGGCTGCGGGTATTTTAATGACAATATAGACTTTTTCGCTCCGATAACAGTATCTTCCGACGGAGCCGCTACATCGGAAGAAGCTTTTCAGAGTCATAGGAATATATCTGTTTTGAAAAACATGATTGAAGGAAGCAAAACGAAATATGCTATGTATATAAACTGTGCTTATAACATAAAAATTGAAGATAATAAAATAATGTGCGGTGATGTTTATATAACCGGATCTACGGGAGTCACAATTTCCGGAAATACGGGAAATGAAGGTGCTGCTGTTATACGTACGGATAATAAAGTAAAAGATATCAGCGGAAGCGATAAAATAACAAAATAATTTAAAGGAAATAATATTATGTCACATAAGACTGATTGGTTCAAAAACAAAAAATGGGGAGTTTTTATACATTTGCTGGACAGCTTGCAGAATAATCCGGATCATCCGGCAAATATGCAATACGGAAAAATGGAATGGAGCGATTTTATAGATTCCCTTGATACCGAATTTTTAGCGGAACAGTTATCGCAGGTTAATGCAGGTTATTTATGTATTACTATTATGCAGCGTACCCGGTTTTTAATAGCTCCGAACGAAACTTTTAACAGGATATCGGGTTATAAAACCGGTGAAGCTTGTGCTAAACGCGATTTAATCAATGATTTATACGAATCGTTGTCAAAAAGAAATATTGATTTGTTATTATATTTTACAGGTGACGGACCTCTTGACGACAAACAAGCGGGCAGCAAGTTCGGATACATAACTCAAGCGGAAAAAGTTTCCGTGAATTTTGTCAGTAAATGGGCGGAAGTTTTAGAAGAATACAGTAAAAGATACGGATCTAAAGTAAAAGCTTGGTGGGTAGACGGTTGTTACGAAGCTATCGGTTATGATGAATTAAAATTAAAAATAATTGCAGATGCTATACGTGCCGGAAACCCCGATGCTCTTGTTTCATTGAACTGCGGTGTATTTTCAAATGTGTCGGCTTATAGTATAAGCGATGATTTTACTACCGGAGAAATGAATTCGTTTGATGATATACCCAAAAGCCGTTTTATAGGTACATCTCAGTGGCATGTTCTTTCATTCCTCGGAATTCCGACAGACGGTACGGTTTACGGCGGGTGGGGAAGAACGGGTACAAAATACACCGGAGAATACATGCACGATTACGTAAAAAAAGTAATCGAAAATGAAGGGGTTGTAACTATTGACGTTTGTATGTACAGAGACGGTCATATAGACAAACCGCAATATGATGTTTTATATGCTTTGCGTGATTTGAGATAAAATAATTAACATAAAAACACGGGGAACTTTTTTATTTAAAGTTTCCCGTTTATAATTTGAGTCAAAAGGTTACTGGGATGCGGTCGCTTTTGAAAAAGCTCCGCAAAACTTTTGAATATAAAATTGAAAATTATTTATAATATGTTTTATTATGATTATATGAAAAATATAAATAATAAATAAAATATTGTTGACATATGGATAATATTGTGATACACTGTAAGCAATTTACAAATAAGCAAATTAAGGAATAAATCTATAAACCATTCCAACAGATATAACAATTAATTTATTTTTTATAATAACAAATGGAAACAAATAATTTTTATCTTAAAATAGGTGGTATCATGAATTATAAAAAACTTATAATATTTATAATAATAGTGGTTATTACAATCCTACCATCATGTAAAGAAAAAGATATTGATAATAATAACATAATTGAAAATGAAACGACAAAAAAAACAACAGAAAAAGTAAAGATAAATGAAACTTTAAATTCAAATGAAACATCAAATCCAAACGAAACTTCTCATTACAGTGAAACTTTTATCGGTGAGAAATTTGATTTGGAAGTTTTCGAAATATTACTGCCTGAGGATGGGGAAACAGTAATATATTCGCCTTCGATTATTTTTTATGAAAATGATAAAAACGAAAAACTAGAAGTGTCTTCATGCACAAAAAATGGAAATAAATTAATTTTTACCACAAATGAAACCGAATATTGGTTTGATCCTTTAGGGATATGTATTTTATCAACAACCGGTGAAGTTTTCGTCGGATTAAACGGAATAAAACAAAATGACGGTACTTATCACCATGAAACAATTGTATTAGATCCTGATTATCATCAAGTTACTATTGATTTAACCAAAAAAGAAATAAAAGATTATTTTAAAGAAAATTATAATGAAGATTTATCATATTTTTATTATAATCATTTTATATATATTTACTATAATTAAATAATTATATAATAAAACAATTATGAAAAAAAATAAATTAAGATTAAAATTATTAACATTTTTATTAACCGTGTTTTTTTGTTTATCATTATCTTCTTGTAAATCAATAACTTTGTTTAATGTAAATCCTGAATTGCAAAAAACATTTGATGAAAGTTATTTATTGTATGGTAATGATCCTGTTTATATACCTTTTGATGATTCAGATTCAAACCAAACTGCCGACAATGAAAATTTAAGTCCTAAATTAATTGAAAATAATGAATATATTTTTTTTAGTAATAAAATATATAAATCAATATATGAAAAAGACGAAAATGGCAACATAATAAACAAAAAATATATTTTGTTTATGGAATAAAATAATATTATGAATACAATATACCGTACTTTAAAAAACATAATTAGATTAAGATATTTAACTTTTACAATAATTGTCTTTGCCTTTATTACTGTTTTATTATTACTTTCTTCTTTTTTAATAATAAATGTATGTAATATTTTAAAAGCAAAAACGGAAAATCCATATTCGGATTATTACCGTATTTTAATAGACCGCAGAATAATGGATAGTACAGAGGGATTTGAAAATGCAAATAAAACTATTGCGCCGGGTTCTTTTTATATAAAAGATATAAATGATTATTTTTTAAATATTATAGATTATACAGCGGAATATTCAAATGAAAAATTTGTGAGTTTAAATCCTTTTACCATTGAAAGTATAAAAGATAACGGAAATATTTTTACTATATACAGCATTATAGAGTGTACGGCTGTTAATGAATTCATGAACGGTGATATTACACTGAAAGAAGGAAGATATTTAAACAAACATGATAGCGAAACTGAAAATAATGTATGTCTGATAAGTGATGTTGTCTCCGAAATTAATAATGTTAAAATCGGAGACAGTTTTTATATAGATTTAAATGACGAATTGAAAAAAACGATGTTGGTTGTAGGCATATTTCATAATAATAAAGCTGAAAATTTAGAAAAAACGCCATCTTCAAATATGCTGAAAAATAATTATATATATACACCTATACATATTTTAGAAAAAACGCCTTCTTTCGGGTATAATTATCAAATTAAGTTGGATGATGATTATCATATCACAAAAATCGATGAATTAGTCAATAAATACGGATTGAACGAGGGGTTTCCTTCAACATTTATAAAAGTTTCGGATTTGTATAAAGCTCAAAATAATAATATTCATACATTGATAAATGCTTTCAACATAGTAGTTGTTTTATGTTTTGTTTTGGCTCTTATATCATTGTTTTTATTTATAAATTCCGCTATAAATTCAAGAAAAAAGGAAATCGCTGTTTATATAGCAATCGGCGTAAATAAAATAAAAATTATTATTTCAATGGTACTAGAAATATTTATATCTTCATTTTTAGGTATTATACCTGCATTAATTATCTATTATAATTTTGGAATTAAAGCGGCGCAAAAAATTATAGACAATATATTAAAAAGTTTTTCGGTGGAAGCAGTATTCAATACGACATCAGATTTAGTAAAAACCAATAATTATTCTAACGAAATTATAAACAGTTTGATTGATTATAATTTCTTAGGGGAGAACATAAATAAAGTTATAATTATTTTATTGATAATATTATTTGTATCTTCGGCATTTGCCATAATTAAAATTACGTCACAAAAACCGATGAAAATATTTGCAAAGCAGGTCGAATAAATGATTATACGATGTATTAAAAATTTAATTCGTTTGCCTACAATATATCTTACATTTTTATTAATTGCTTCTTTATCTGTAACAGGTATATTAATTAGTATTTCTATTGGGAAATCTTGCATTACAGCAAAAAACATAGTAAATGATGAATATAAAGTATCCCTAAATTTATCGCTGAAACAAAAGTTCGATTACGTTTATAATGAAACATCAGACAAATATATTTTTAACGATGTTAATGAAAGTTTGATTGACGATGAAATTATTGATAAAATTAAACGAACCGGTTATATAAATGATACAAATTATTATACTAACAGCTATTTTATTGAAAGTATATATATATTACCGAAAGCAGAATTTGAAAATGTAAAAAAAGCATTGGAAAACGGAGATGATATTCCGTATTTTAATCCGATTGTAAAAACAACTAACGGTTATGAAGATCATAAAGGGGTTGTTGGTGTTACAAATGAAAAATTATTGTATAAAGCTTTGGATTTTAATGAAGCTGATTTAAAAATTACATATTTAAACAACCGTACATTTAATGAATATGGTGTTTTATTACCCAAAACATTTTATGATGCTTATAATAATCCGGACGAATTAGTAATAGGATGGTTTACCGGATTAAATATATTTAATTCTGAATCTTCAACTATTCCAGAACATATTTATGAAGAATATGAAAAAATTTTAGATAAAAATATACAACCGCCGGAATTAGTGATTCCTGTTTTGGGATATTATGACGACAGTATAAATTACAATACTTTTATTTTGTGCGGCTTGGAATGTTGGAAAGATATTTATTCGGCTTATGATTATTATAATTCTAATATATATGATACTGTAGATTATAAAAAATCCGATATAGATATAATACCGGAAATAGGTATAAAAGGAGCTGTCTTTAATTTATCTTCGCCCTACAATGCTTTACCGCTGATTAATAAATTAATCGATGAAAAATTTAATTTTGATGATTATCAGCTGGTATCGAATGATTATAACTATAAATATGCTATAGCCTCAATAGAAAGCGTTGAAAAGTTTGTTTCTATTTTCATCGCGGCTGTTATCATTTTTAATTGTATTATTATTTTAATTCTGCTGCGTTACGGTATAAAAAAGAGAAGAAACGAAATTTACATATTAACTATTTTAGGATTTTCAAAAATTAAAATATTGTTTAATTTTTTAATTGAAACTTCTATGATTATCATTATTTCTATGATTTTAGGATTGGTAATCGGAAATATTGCCGGAAATTCAATTTGTTATTTCATAAACGAAAAAACATTTGCTCAAGCACAGAATACAGAAGAGGAATTTTCAAGAATTTATGAGTTTATGAAAAACAGCGATGAAATAAAAAAGCAAATATCAGACGCTAAAAATTCGTTTAAATCAACAGGAATAGAATTAACCTACAATACAGATATAAGAATATACAATTATTTAACAATATCGTTTGCCGTATTGTTTTTATATTCCTTTATATTGTATTTTATAACTATTAATAAAAATATTATAAAAATGAGGGAATGATATATTATGACTATTTTAAATATAAATAATCTATCATACGACTACATAACAAGAGCAGGTGTTACGCACGCTTTAAACGATGTAAGTATTACATTTGAATGCGGAAAATCATATGCTGTAACAGGGAGAAGCGGTTCGGGAAAAACTACTCTCTTATCTCTGATAGCAGCTTTTGACAAACCTCTTGGGGGCAGTATACTTTATAACGGAAAAAATTTAAAAGATATAAATATTTCAAAATACAGAAGCAATGATGTCGGTATAATATTTCAATCATATAATTTGATACCTCAATTGACCGCATTAGAAAATATTATGCTGGTTCTTGAAAAAAATAAAATGAAGAACAAAAAAAAATATGTTCTTGAAATTTTAAATAAAGTCGGTTTAACGGAATTCCATTCAAAAAAATATCCTGTCCATTTGTCCGGAGGTGAACAGCAAAGGGTAGCGATTGCTCGTGTTCTCGCGGCAAATCCCAATATTATATTAGCGGACGAACCGACAGGAAATTTAGACAATGAAAATTCGAAAAATATAGTTAATATATTAAATGATATAGCGCATAACGAAAATAAATGCGTAATTATTGTTACACATTCGGAAGAAATTGCCCAAAGTGTTGATGTTCGTTATATTATGAATAATGGTACTATTTATTCAAATCCAGTTTAAAATAATCTATATTAAAAAGCAAATAAAACCCATTCTTTATACAGGTTTTATTTGCTTTTTCGTTTTATTTATAAAACAGCTTATAATTATAAAAACAAAGGTCTTATTTGTTTTCCGGAAAATGCAGAATTTATTGTTTCGGGTAATAATGTAAAATCGGCTATGAGAGAATGCGGTTTCTTTTCCGGATCATCTTGTTTCATCGGTACAAAGAATATGTTTTTGCGAACTAATAACGCTGCGATATTTTTTAAATTCGCCGCCAAAGCGTCATTTGAAGCGAGAGCTATAACAGCGGGGTGATCGCTTCTGAGAGTAGCCTTAACAGCCATTGTGGCAGGTGTATCTGTAATTCCTGAAGCGAGTTTTGCAAGTGTATTTCCGGTACAGGGCGATATTATGGTTATATCAGTTTTTATTTTAGGTCCAAGCGGTTCGGCTTCCGCAATGGTTTGAATAACTTCTCTTTTACAAATTTTTTCAATTTCGTTTATTATATCACATGAAGCTCCGAATCGGCTGTCGGTTTCCGCAATAGAATAACTGATTACGGGTATTAATTTTACACCCGCTTCTCTTAATATAGAAGCTTCATGAAAAACCTCTTTAAGAGAACAAAAAGAACCGCAAATAACCCAGCATGCGGTTATATCGGAAAAATTCATTTTTATTTAATCCTCTTTGTTTTATATAGTCATGTATAAAAATTATTTATATTTTAATTTATAGACTGACTATCTCCTTTATGTTCGTTGAATATATTAATAATAGCTTCCGCAATTGATTTTCCGGCAGTTGCAGGTGCGACTCTTCCCGGAAGTGAAAGCGCCCATATTGGTTTTAAGCGGAGATCCGCCGCTGCTTTCATGTCTATTCCGCCGGGTTTTGAAGCAAGTTCTATAATAGGAGTTCCCGCTTTAAAAGATGATAATATTTCTTCGGTTAACACAAGAGAGGGAACAGTGTTAAATACAATATCGAAATTACCTTCCGGTTTTTTTGATATATCGCAGATTTCAAAACCGGAAGTTTTTGCCCAGGCGAAAGCTTCGCGGCTTCTGGCTGCAATAGTTACTGAAGCTCCGAGCGCTTTTGCGGTATTGGCTAGTACTTTTCCTACTCTTCCGTAACCGTATATAATTGCTTTTGAACCGTGGATGGTTATCGGCATTACCTCCATCGCAATAGCAATAGCTCCTTCCGATGTGGGAACGGTATTAGCAATACACAATTCTTCGCGTTCATAGTAATCTATTAAATTTATATCGTATATTTGGGCTTTTTCATGAAGCAGTTGTTCTATCCGCCCTCCGGTTATGATTTGATTACAAGTTATGTACGAAAAAATGTCATCAATCTTTATATTATAATCTCCGAGCGGACAATTAACGCGGATACCGTCGATAGTACACGGCAGGGGGAGCGTTATTAAACTGGAGCCGGATATCGCATCGCGGTAACTTGTGCACCGTGTGACGCTTTCCGGAAAACCTATTTCCGCCGGAGGATTTATTCCGTATAACGCGACTTCAAAACCTTCTTCGGCAAGAAATTCGGCTGCGTATAATTGCCGCAAATCTCCGCCAATTACTCCGATTTTTATATCGTTCAATTTTTTATCCTCCATATAGTTCATTCAATATATAATATGGTAAAAATTATATTCAGTTACTGACATAAAAATATTGTCGATTTATATTTGTATAATTCAAAACAACAAGTTTTAAAAATTTTGCGGAGCTTTTTTAAAAGCGATCGTTTCTTTATAACCTACCGGATTAATTTTATAAAACATATTGCTGAATGCAATATATTGCCGAATGCAACATATTGTTGCTTGAAATATTAATACATTTTATATATAATTAATAAAAAAGGAGACAAGTGTAGAATGTTTAATATAAAAAAATTCGGAGCTAATATTGCTCAAATAAGAAAAAAATTAGATATGACACAATCTGAGCTTGCTGATAAATTATTTGTCACCCGTCAAGCTGTATCTAAATATGAGCAGGGAGAAAGTTTTCCGGAAATAACGGTGCTTACTACGATCGCAGAAATATTCGGTGTTACACTGGATTCGCTTATATGTGCAGGTGAACCGACAAAAACAGAAGCGGCAGTTCTTGAAAATGCGGCTTTGAAAAAAGAACTTCCAATTGATTTAATTAATGACACTACAGTAAATGATATTATCAATATAGCTCCGTTTTTAAAACCCAGTCTTCTCGATAAAATATCTGACGGTTTCGCAAAGCATGGCATTGATATATCAAAAATAGTTGAACTTGCCGAATATATGGATAATGCAAGTGTTATAAAAATGCTGGAAAACGCCACATTTGAAACGTTAGATGAAGAATTGCTTGAAAAATTCCTTCCATTTTTAAATGATGAATCGAAATTTGCGGTTTTTCAAAAAATATTGGAGGGCGAAATTGATTGGCATTTTTTGAAAAAATTTATGCCGCATAATTCTTCATCCGGGTATTTTTATGAATTATTAGAAAATGCTGTTGTATACGGTGCGCTTGACTGGGAAGTTCTTGATTATTTACGTTCTTGATATAATGATTTGATATCATCGAGTAATACTTCGCTACATATAAAAAAATTCCTGTTTTTTTGCAGGAATTTTTTTGCGTTAAATATTGTAAATAAATTGTTAATAACATAATTTATCTATTGAAAATTTAATGTTATCGTATTATAATATGAGCATATATTCATATGAAAGGATGTTAATATGTTTGATTATAAAGATGATGAAAATCTGGGTTGTTGTGATGAAATTTTACCTCATAAAGAACTGATTGAAAAAGTAAAAGAAAAAATGCCCTGTGATGAAAATTTATATGAACTGTCAGAATTATTCAGCGTGTTCGGAGATTCTACCAGAATTAAAATATTGTATTTGTTATTTGAATCTGAGCTTTGTGTTTGTGATATCGCGGAAATATTAAATATGAATCAATCAGCAATATCACATCAATTAAAAATATTAAAAAACACTAAATTAATTTCAAACCGCAGAGCAGGGAAGTCTATAATATATTTTTTAAATGATGATCATGTCAGAGAAATTATAAATTGCGGAATTTCTCATATAAATGAATAATAGCATATAGGAGAATTTTACAATGAAAAAGACATATAGATTACAAAATCTCGGATGCGCTAATTGCGCGTTTAAAATGGAAAATGCTATCTCAAAAATCAAAGGAGTAAAAAATGTCAAAATATCATTTATAACTCAAAGATTAGTGATAGAAGGAAATGATGAAAATTTTTCGGATATAGAAGAATGTGCTTCAAAAATATGCAAAAAAATAGAACCCGATTGTATTATGAAAGCGGAATAAATAATGAAATTAAAAGAAAAAGATATTATCTTTTTTACCCGATTATTTTTAACACTATTAACTGCTGCCGCGGCTTATTTATTCCCGGCAGAAAATAAAATAAATTTATTACTATACATAATTCCTTATATTATTATAGGTTATGATATTTTATATAGAGCAGCAAGAAATATTTTACGCGGTCAATTTTTGGATGAAAATTTTTTAATGGCAATAGCAAGTATAGGCGCGTTTTTAATAGGAGAATATCCCGAAGCAATTGCGGTATTGTTTTTGTATCAAATCGGTGAATATTTTCAAAACTACGCGGTTGAAAAAAGCAGGAATTCAATAAAACATTTAATAAATCTGCGTCCCGACTACGTAAATGTGATAAGAGAAGGAAAAATTTCGGTGTCTTTTCCGGATGATGTAAAAATAGGTGAAACAATCGAAATAAAACCAGGAGAAAAAATACCTCTTGACGGAATTATTACAGAAGGCTATACTTCCGTTGAAACGGCATATTTGACAGGAGAATCGATTCCTTCAGATTTATCCGCAGGGGATAAAGTATACAGCGGATGCGTTAATATAAACGGATTGATCAGAGTTTTGGTTACAGCGGAATACAAAGAATCTACAGTTTCTAAAATACTTGATCTTGTTGAAAACGTTTCTGATAAAAAAGCAAAATCAGAAAATTTTATTACAAAATTTGCAAGAATATATACACCCGCGGTTGTTATATTTGCGGTTTTGCTGGCAGTATTACCTCCTTTAGTTTTAAAAGAAGATTTTATACATTGGCTTCACAGAGCTTTAATGTTTATCGTTGTTTCCTGTCCCTGCGCTTTGGTAATATCTGTCCCTCTTTCATTTTTCGGAGGAATAGGCGGAGCCTCAAAATGCGGTATATTGATAAAAGGCGCAAACTATATGGAAACACTGGCAAAAATAAAAACAGTAGTATTCGATAAAACCGGAACCTTGACAAAAGGAAGTTTTATCGTAACTGCTGTACATCCTCAAAATATATCAGAAGAAAAATTATTATATTACGCCGCATGTGCCGAATATCACAGTAATCATCCCGTAGCTAAATCGATATTAAAAGCGAATAAAATTAAAATTGACAAATCAATTATTTTGTCAGTTATAGAAATTCCTGGCAAAGGGATAAACGCAATTGTATCGGGAAAAAATATTCATATCGGTAACGCCGCATTAATGAAAGATATAAAAGCGGTATTTGATATAAATGAAAAATCCGGAACAGTTATTCATATTGCCGCAGATGGAAGTTATCTCGGTTATATAATAATAAAAGACGAAATAAAATCCGAATCCGCCGAAGCAATAAAATTATTGCACAAAAACGGAATTGAAAAAATAACAATGCTGACCGGTGATTTAAAAGAAGTAGGCGAAGAAATTGCGAATATATTAGGTATTGATGAAGTTTACACACAACTTATGCCGGCGGATAAAGTTGAAATAATGGAAGAAATTATATTAAAGCAACCGAAAAATAAATTTACCGCTTTTGTCGGAGACGGAATTAATGACGCTCCCGTTCTGATGCGTTCCGATGTTGGGATTGCAATGGGAGGATTTGGTTCTGACGCTGCAATTGAAGCGGCGGATGTGGTATTAATGGACGATAATCCGAAAAAAATAGCCTCCGCTATCAAAATAAGCCGTAAAACTATAAAAATTGTTAAACAAAATATAATTTTCGCTTTATCGGTTAAAGCTTTTATATTAATTATGAGTGCTTTAGGCATAACTGGTATGTGGCTTGCGATATTTGCCGATGTCGGAGTATCAATAATAGCGATATTAAATGCTATGAGATGCTTTTATTCAACCAAGACCTAAATTAATATGAGCGAATTCTTTTAATTTCAAAAAAGATTCTTCGCTTATAACATGTTCTATTTTACATGCGTCAAGAGCGGCGTTTTCTTCGCTTACACCGATTGAAATCAAATATTTTGTAAAAAAATTATGACGTTCATACATTTTTTGAGCAATATCATTTCCCGCTTGAGTAAGCGTTATATAACCGGCTTCATCAAGAACAATGAAGCCGTCTTTTTTTAATAAACCGATAGCACGGCTTATGCTTGGTTTTGAATAACCCATATGATTGGCAATATCAATAGAACGTATCTGACCGCGCTGCTGCCGCAATACTAATATCGATTCCAGGTACATTTCACCTGATTCTGCGATTTGCATATCTACACATCCTAAAACATTATATTTAAATTTGTTATAATCATTGTACCACCAAATGTTTTATTTTACAATTATATATAGTTAAATACGTTTTAAATTATTATTAATTATGGTATTCAAACTTTAAAACAGTCTTTTTGAAATAGTCAAAATAATTTGAAATAGTCAAAATAATTTGAAATAATCAAAATAATTTGACGGAATAGAAAAGTTTGATAAAAATAAAAGTTAATCAATAATTTATACAAAATGTTTTTATTGTTTTTATTAGATTTTTATTTTTACGATAATAATCAATTTACATATTTATATTGATTTTATCGTAATATTCTGTTATAATAACTCGGATATAGATAAAAATTATAATAGTAAAGAGGTACAAATAATATGCCTAAAAGAACGGATATTAAATCGATATTGATTATAGGTTCGGGACCGATTATTATTGGTCAAGCTTGTGAATTCGATTATTCGGGGACACAGGCATGCAAAGCTCTTCGGAAGCTTGGCTATAAAATTATTTTAGTAAATTCAAATCCTGCCACAATTATGACAGATACTGATATGGCGGATGTTACTTATATTGAACCTTTGAATGTAAAACGATTAACCGAAATAATAGAAAAAGAACGTCCTGATGCGCTTTTGCCTAATTTAGGCGGTCAATCAGGACTTAATTTAAGCCTTGAACTCTCGGCTGCGGGTGTTCTTGACAAATATAATGTAAAAGTCATCGGTGTTCAACTTGACGCAATTGAACGCGGAGAAGATAGAATCGAATTTAAAAATACTATGGAACGTCTCGGAATTGACATGGCACGCAGCTTTCCCGCTTATAATGTCAATGAAGCAGAAGGAATAGCGGCACAATTGGGTTATCCTCTTGTTTTGCGTCCCGCTTATACTATGGGCGGAACAGGAGGGGGAATTGTATACAACAGAGATGAATTGATTCCTGCTGTATCAAGAGCTATACAGGCAAGTATGATAGGACAGGTTTTAATCGAAGAAGCCGTTATCGGTTGGGAAGAGCTTGAACTTGAAGTTGTCAGAGATGCAAATAATAAAATTATAACAGTTTGTTTTATAGAAAACATAGATCCTATGGGTGTTCATACAGGAGATTCTCTCTGCGCAGCTCCGATGCTTACAATATCAAAGGAATTGCAAATGAGATTGCAGGATTACGCATACCGGATCGTAGAAGCAATCGGAGTTATCGGGGGAACAAATATTCAATTGGCTCACGATAAAAAAACAGACCGTGTCATAATTATTGAAATAAATCCGCGTACATCAAGATCATCGGCGCTCGCTTCAAAAGCCACAGGATTTCCTATTGCCATGGTTTCATCACTGCTTGCGGTGGGTTTAACGCTGGATGAAATTCCTTATTGGAGAGACGGAACGCTTGATAAATATACTCCCGATGCTGATTATGTTGTCATCAAGTTCGCACGCTGGGCTTTTGATAAATTTAAACAAGCGGAAGATAAACTCGGAACACAAATGAAAGCCGTCGGTGAAGTTATGGCTATCGGTAAAACGTACCGTGAAGCGCTTCACAAGGCTATACGTTCTCTTGAAAACGGACGGATGGGTTTCGGATATGCAAATGAATACAATAAAAAATCAAAAGAAGAACTGATGCATTTACTTGTTTCACCTTCAAGCGAAAGACAATATATAATGTACGAAGCTTTGAAAAAAGGCGCTTCTGTTGATGAATTATGTAATTTGACATATATTAATAAATGGTTTATTGAAGAACTGGCGGCACTTGTGGAGGAAGAAAAAGAAATACTAACCCCGATATTAACGGATGAAGTTTTGAGAAAAGTAAAACGTGACGGTTTTTCAGATAAGTATATAGCTAAGCTGCGCGGAGAAACCGAAAAATCAATCCGTGAACGCCGTATTGAAGCGGGAATTGAACAGGTTTGGAAAGCTGTTCCCGTAAGCGGAGTTGCCGACCCTGCCGCTTATTATTATTCAACATATAATGAAAGCGGTAAAAAATCCGACATGACGGCAAACGAAATTAAAAAAGGCAAGGTCATGGTTTTGGGAAGCGGTCCTAACCGGATCGGACAGGGAATCGAATTCGATTATTGCTGTGTTCACGCCGCTTTTGCTTTACGTGATATGGGATTTAGTACTATAATGGTAAATTGTAATCCCGAAACTGTTTCAACAGATTATGATACATCGGACAGATTGTATTTTGAACCGTTAACGGTTGAAGATGTATTGAGTATATATCAAAAAGAAAAACCTCTCGGTATTATAACACAATTCGGGGGACAAACCCCGCTGAATTTAGCTCGTGAGCTTGAAAGCTGCGGCTGCCGTATACTCGGGACTTCTCCGGAATCGATAGATTTGGCTGAAGACAGAGATCATTTCAAACGGATGATGGATATAATCGGAGTACCGATGCCCGAATCGGGAATGGCTTCAAATATAGCGGAAGCTCTTGAGGTTTCGACAAAGATAGGATATCCGCTGATGCTTCGTCCGTCATATGTATTGGGCGGAAGAGGCATGGAAATTGTAAGAAATGAAAATTCTCTGATAAAATATATGGAAGCGGCGATCGGGGTAACACCGGACAGACCGATATTGATAGACAGGTTTTTGTGCAACGCAATAGAAGCGGAAGCTGACGCTATAGCAGATCACGGAGCTGCTTTTGTTCCGGCGGTTATGCAGCATATTGAGCTTGCGGGTATACATTCGGGGGATTCCGCTTGTATAATCCCTTCCTTGTCAATTCCTAAAAAGCATGTTGAAACAATAAATAATTATACTGAGCTTATCGCTAACAAATTAAATGTATGCGGACTCATGAATATGCAATACGCTATAGAAGATGATATTGTTTATGTCCTTGAAGCAAATCCCCGCGCTTCTCGTACAGTTCCGCTTGTTTCTAAAATATGTAATATTCAAATGGCAAAGGTTGCCACACGCGCTATTATGCATGAATTTAACGGAGGCGAATCTCCGGTCGATACTTTAAAGCATGAAAATATACCGTATTACGGAGTTAAAGAAGCTGTATTCCCTTTTAATATGTTCCCGGAAGTAGACCCGGTTCTCGGTCCGGAAATGCGTTCCACCGGTGAAGTTTTAGGTATTTCCGATTCGTTCGGACTTGCGTTTTTTAAATCGCAGGAAGCGAGTCAGCAAAGTATTCCTCTTGAAGGTTCGGTTCTTATCAGCGTTAATGATAACGATAAAGCCGAAGCTTTGGAAATTGCATCTCTGTTTGAAAAACTCGGTTTGAAAATTATAGCTACTAGCGGAACCGCGAAATATTTGTCGGAAGGCGGAGTAAAATGCGATTTAATCAAAAAGATATATGAAGGCAGACCCAATATAGTCGATGAAATAATGAACGGCAATATAAAAGTAGTTATAAATACTCCTTCGCAATTATCGGATCAAGCTCAAAATGACGATTCATATATAAGAAAAACTTCAATACGTAAAAAAGTCACATATATGACGACACTGGAAGCCGCAAAAGCAGCTGCTCTTGCGCTTGAAGAAATAAAAAATAAATCGGTTTCACAAATAAAATCATTGCAGGAATATCATTCGGATATAAAATAAAAAAACGCTTTAACGATTTAACATGATAAATTATCGTGTATGGCGTCAGAGTAAAATCCAGTAAAAGACTTAAAAAATGACGAAAACAAAAGCTTATTATAATATAAATTAAAAAAACGGCGTTTTGATCAAAAAAGTTCTTGACAAAAAACGGCCGCTATGTTATAATAACCGTCACGTTTGTAAATAACATTATGTATATTTTAGTTGGAGGAAATTATCCATGTCCACTTTCATGGCGAAAAAAGAAACATTAGAACGCAAGTGGTATGTACTCGATGCGGCAGATAGACCGCTCGGGAAAACCGCCGTAATTGCGGCTAATATATTAAACGGTAAACACAGACCGGAATTTACACCTCATGTTGACTGCGGTGAATTCGTTATAGTAATAAATGCTTCAAAAGCAGTTCTTACAGGTAAAAAGCTTGAAAATAAATATTACACACGTCATAGCGGATACATCAGCGGTTTGAAACAGGTTCAATATAAACAATTGATGGCTACAAAACCCGAACTCGCTATTAGACTTGCTGTTCGCGGTATGCTTCCCAAAAATAAAATCGGTGACGCCAGTATTAACAGATTAAAAATATACGCAGGTCCCGAACATAAGCAGCAGGCACAAAAACCTATAGAATATAATGTCTGAACGTAAATTGGCTGTAAGAATAAGAAAGGATTAGGAATTATATAAAATGGCAGTAAATTATGCAGCGGATAAGCCCTATTTTTATGGAACAGGCAGAAGAAAGAAATCTGTCGCACGCGTCAGACTCGTTCCGGGAACAGGCTCAATATTGATAAATAACCGTACAATCGATGATTATTTCGGTCTTGAAACACTTGCGCTTATCGTAAATCAACCTTTTGAAATGACGGGTACAAGAGGTAAGTTTGATATTATATGCCGTGTACAGGGCGGCGGTATTACAGGTCAAGCAGGCGCTATCCGTCACGGAGTTTCCCGCGCACTTTTAAAAGTTGATGAAACATTCAGATTATCTCTTAAAAAAGCAGGACTCCTGACACGTGACCCCAGAATGAAGGAAAGAAAGAAATACGGACTCAAAGCCGCGCGCCGCGCTCCTCAGTTCTCAAAGAGATAAAAATCAGACTTTTGAGAATCCTGAAAGTCCAATGTTTATAGGTTTTTATAAGTTTTGTACGCGGTTGAAAAGCGGCAGCATGACTTTATAGACTACAAATAATTTTAAAAAAGATGCTTTTTGCGAAACATTTTCGCACATGAAGGCATCTCTTTTTATTTTAAATTTACCGTTTTTATTTAACCATAGCTTATCTTTGATATCTATAATTGTTTGACCATTTTTTTGACGCTAATAATGCAAACATTGCGCGGAAATTATGAAATAACTCACTAAACTGAAATGCGTAACATTCGCAGAAATCCATTTTATATTACAATAAGGCAAAAATCATAAATACAACAATGTAAAAATCAAAAAAATATTGACAAATGATGTCTATCATGATATCATTTAATTATAAATTTATCATTTTTAATGTTATCATACGATTTTTTTGTATAGTGGAGTTTGTTATTTTATTATACATAAGATAGCGTAATGTATCGAAACACAGAGGTGTACAGGTGAAAAAACCGGGGTCGAATATTTATCTCAGGAGAGATGGCAGATGGGAAGCTCGCTACAGAAAAGGTAGAAACAAGAATGGCATAATCCAATACGGCTCTGTATATGGAGCTACTTATCAGGAAGCTGACAAAAAACGTGCTGAAATACTCACCGAACTCTCCCGTTTGGATTTTTCGCCCAAAGCACAGAAAGAATCAAAATTGATTTCTGTAAATCCTGACATCCGCAGCATTTACAATGCAAAAAAATCATCCCGATTTGCACAGATGAAAGAACCTCTATCAGAAATGACAACCTCTTCATTTTGCATTGCGGCTGAAAAATGTGAAACCAATACAAAATTCGGGTTGATGCTTAGTTTGCACATGGGGTTAACTTGGGGAGAAGTATGTGCTTTGCAATACACGGATTTCGCAGAGGATTTACAAAGCTTGCTTGTGAGCAAAGAAATGTTCGACAGCAAAAACATGCCAGGCGTCATTACTTCTTGTACCGAACGAAATGTTCCGATTCCTAAAATTATAAAACATTTGTTTCGGTTACCGGAGCTTGTGAAAAACGGCGGTAAAAGTTATATTCTGACAGGCACTGACGAACCGGTTAAAAGTGCGTTGAAAGCACTGAACTCATGTAACCGTGAGTTAGCTCATAACGGCTTTATGTATAAAATATATCCGGACTCACTGAGAGCAACATTCATTCGGCGGGCTTTGGAAAATGGAATTAACCTAGAAACTATTACTGAATTGGCAGGAATAGAAAATAATCTACTGGTTAAAAAGTACGGTGAATATATCCGTGCAGTTCCGGAACTTATTGATTCGATTGTGAAAGAAATTCCGGAACTTGCCGAAATTGAACAAAAAAAGCAAAATTGCCGTCAAATGAATTTATTGATACTCGGTGCAGGAAGTCAGGGAATGGTAGTGAAAGAAATAGCAGAAGAACTGCATATCTTCACCAAAATCGACTATCTTGACGATAATTTTGACAACAAACTTGCTATTGATACTTGCGAAAATTATCTCAAGTATCTCGATACATACCCCATTGCCATACCGAGTTTCGGAGACTGTCAGCTTAGAGCAGAATGGTCAGAAAAGCTGTCAAATTCGGGGTTTATACTTCCGAAACTGATACATCCTTCAGCGACTGTGCTGAGCAACGTCGATATCGGAGAAGGTACGGTGATTGAAGCGAAAGTAATTATTTCTTCAGGAGTGAAAGTAGGTAAAAACTGTATCATTAGTGCAGGAGCTATACTTGATAAAAAATCGGTTATTGGTTCTAATACACATATTGACTGTGCTTGTACTGTGTCTAAAGGCAGTGCTGTACCTCAATTTACTCGTCTGAGTGCGGGGACGATATTTACGAAGCAACAAGAAAATTAGAAAAGAAGCGATGAACAATGAAAGCAGATGAACAGCAGTATGTGATTGAAATAATAAAATCTGCATTTTGAGGTATATGAGAATATGTATGCGAAATATGTGAAACGACCGCTTGACTTCTGTCTGTCGCTGATAGCGTTGATTGTGTTGGCGCCGGTGCTGCTGATATTGATTATACTTGGTGCAATAATCATGAAAGGCAATCCGTTCTTTACGCAAGCCAGACCCGGGAAAAATGAAAAAATATTCAAACTCATAAAATTTCGCACTATGACTTGTGAAAAGGACAAAAATGGAGTATTGTTACCCGATGAAAAAAGACTCGTTCCATACGGAAAAATTTTGAGAAGCACATCACTTGATGAACTCCCATCTCTCATTAATATTATAAGGGGAGATCTCGCAATAGTTGGTCCACGGCCGCTGCTTGTAGAATATTTGCCATATTATACAAATGAAGAAAAACATCGTCACGATGTTCGTCCTGGACTTACAGGATATGCACAAGTGAATGGGCGAAACGCAATCAGTTGGGAAAGTAAATTTCAGAAAGATATCGAATACATAAATAGAATCACTTTTTTGGGTGACATAAAGATCATTCTCAAGAAGGTAGGCAAGGTATTGAATAGAAATGGTATAAACTTTGTTGGTAATGTAACGATAGAGCCATTTACAGGCACTGTATCTATGATAGAAGAGGAATCGGTGAATGTGTGAAAAAGTGATTATCATAGGTTGCGGCGGTCACGGCAAAGTGATAGCTGAAATTATCAAGAAAAGCGGAGATAATGTTTTAGGGTATCTGGACGACCGATATCCGAATGTTGCAGAAAATGATACGGTGTTAGGGAAAATCTCTGACATTGAAAAATACAAAGTTTCAACTAAATTCATAGTGGCGATAGGAAATAACGAGATTCGCAAAAAAATTATGGAAACATATCAGGTACAATGGCATACAGCTATACATCCGTCAGCCGTAGTATCAGATGATGTAGATATCAGCATTGGAAGTGTAATCATGGCGAATGGAGTGGTCAACAGTGGTAGCCGGATAGGAAGCGGAGTCATAGTTAACACAGCGTCAACGATAGATCATGAAAGTGTAGTAGAGGATTACGTTCATATATCTCCAGGAGTACACATAGCAGGAAATGTACGAATAGGTGAGTGTACTTGGATAGGAATAGGAGCAAGTGTAATCAACAATATAGATATTTGTGGTTATTGTATGATAGGAGCCGGAGCGGTGGTTGTGAAAGATATTGATATTAGCGGAATGTATTTTGGCGTTCCTGCCAAATTGAAAGGAGATTGAAGATTGAAAATTCTATATGTAACAACCATATCCAATACTATAGGATTTTTCACTGAATTTATCAGTAGTTTCCAAAACAGCGGACATACAGTTGATATTGCCTGTTCATTGGAGAAGTCACTTGTACAGCAGATACTGGATAATGGAGCAAGGTTTTTCGATTGCTTGGATATCTTCGAGATATTGCGGAGTTGTGTATAATTGCTGATGCTTTTTGTTTCCCATCGTATAGAGAGGGATTGTCTGTAGCATTAATGGAAGCGATGACATGTGGTTTGCCGGTCGTATGTAGCAAGATTCGCAGCAATGTAGACTTGATTGTTGAAAATAGCGGATTATATTTTGATCCGAATAGTATTGATGATTGTAAAAATGCTATAGAAAAATTATTGAGTAGCGATATGAAACATTTTGGTTTCTATAATCGTGAAAAGATAAAGAATTTTAATATAGATGCTGTAATTGCACAAATGAAAACTATATATGAAAAATAATACATAAAATTGTAGAATAGGAAATATACAGGACAAAATATGAAAAGAATAATTACTTATGGCACATTTGACCTTCTGCATTATGGTCATATAAATATTCTACGCCGTGCGAAAGAACTTGGCGACTATTTGATTGTAGTACTCTCAACAGATGAATTTAATTTAATAGAAAAGAAAAAAAAATGTTATTTTAATTATGAACAACGCAAACAACTTCTTGAGTCAATTCGTTATGTGGATTTGGTAATTCCCGAAACATGTTGGGAACAAAAAAAGACTGATATTCATGAGTACCATATAAATATCTTTGTAATGGGTGATGATTGGGAAGGGAAATTTGACTTTCTTAAAGACGAGGGAATTGAAGTAGTTTATTTTCCGAGGACTCAGGAAATTAGCACAACTCAAATTAAGAATGATTTAAATGGCAAACGATAAGGGGATTGTATGAAACAAAAAATAATCATTATTTTGAAATCATCAAAATTTTTTTATAGATTTTATTATTTTCTTGGGATAATAGGAATTTCTATTTTGAAATTATTTGTTCGTCCTGATGATCATTTGATACTATTTAATAGTTTTGGTGGGAAGAAATATGATGATAGCCCTAAAGCTATTTATTTGAAAATGATAGAAAATCCAAAATTTCAAGATTGGAAATTAATTTGGGCATTTCATTCTCCAGAAAATTTTAAAATACCTAAAGGCGAAAAAATAAAAACGGACACCTTGAAATATTATATAATTGCTTTAAAAGCTAAATGCTGGATTACCAATTCTGGTATAGAAAGAGGATTGTCTTTTAAAGGAAAAAATACTATATATTTGAATACATGGCACGGAACGCCGATCAAAAAAATGGGAACTGATATAGATATATCAAATCAATCGTTTAAATCGCTTGGGAAAAATATGACAGATATTATGAATGCTCAGAGTGATTTTGAAGTTGAAGTTTTTTCACGTGTTTTTGGAATTAATGCGAACAAATTCATACGTTGTGGCTTACCTCGAAATGATATATTGGCTCAGTATTGTAATGCAGATAAAATAAATACTCGTAATAAATTAGGCATTGCAGAAGATGCTAAAGTTATCTTATACGCACCTACTTTTCGTGAGTATGACAGGGATATACACAATAATGTAATTTGTGAATTTCCTTTTGATATAAATAATTGGACAAATATACTGGGAAATGAATATGTAATGTTATTTCGTGCACATTATGAAGTTTCGAAAAAAATAGCGTTGCCTAAGGAGAGTAGTTATATAAAAGATGTTTCAATGTATGAAAGTTTAAATGATTTAATTATAGCTTCAGATTTATTAATATCTGACTATTCGAGCATCATTTTTGATTATTCTATTACCAATAAACCAATATTTTTATTTACATAC
>JAVBPA010000019.1:0-19070 GCA_031549925.1 Eubacteriales bacterium | reverse complement strand
AATTTCAAAACTTTTTTTTATTTCAGCATTAATTTTAAATATAGGTGTATTATTTTATTATAAATATACAATCCTGCTGATAAAAACCGTAAATGAACTGCTTAATACAAATTTTATAATTCCCGATATAATACTTCCGGTGGGAATCAGTTTTTTTGTTTTCCAAACGCTTTCATATATAATCGATATTTATCGCAAAGAAATAAAAGCGCAGCGTTCGTTCGGATTGCTTCTTCTGTATATATCAATGTTTCCGCAGCTTGTAGCGGGTCCGATAGTACGGTATTGCGACATCAAAGAACAGCTAAAAGAAAGAAAAACCGATCTAATCCAGATAAACGAAGGAATTTTCAGATTTTCGGCAGGGCTTGCTAAAAAAGTTTTAATTGCAAATTCATGCTGCAAAGTGTCTGATCAGTTATTGAATATACAGCTAAATGAAGCCGGTTTTACAAGCACATTTATAGGTATAATATTTTTTTCCTTTTATATCTACTATGATTTTTCCGGATATTCCGATATGGCTATAGGGCTTGGGAAAATCGTCGGTTTTGATTTTAAAGAAAACTTTAATTATCCGTACATTTCAAAAACAGCCGGTGAATTTTGGAGGAGATGGCATATATCGCTCGGAACATTCTTCCGTGAATATTTGTACATACCGCTTGGCGGGAACCGCAGATTCTGGCTTCGTAATGTCCTAGTAGTTTGGCTGCTTACCGGAATGTGGCACGGAGCTTCATGGAATTTTTTGCTTTGGGGACTTTTTTACGCAATACTTTTAATTTCAGAAAAATACATATCAAAATTAAAAATAAAGCTTCCGTCGTTAATATCAGAAATCATTCTTCGTTTTTATATGCTATCAATTACAATTGTCGGATGGACAATATTTTATTACAAGGAAAATACATTGTCAAGGCTAAAATTGCTTTTCGACATAAAATCCGCAGGGAATATCGCAGGCAGTATAGAACTTTCGCTGCTGCGTGACAATATTATACTCTTGATTACAGCTATAATCTTTGCGTTTCCGGTTTTTCCGTTTCTTTCCAAAAAGATGAAATATTTTATTTCATATAAATATAATAATTTTCCGAGCGGAGTTGAAAATAATAATCGTTCTGTAAATATTTATCAATTCATGAGATACGCAAAAACAACGCTTGTTTTAATTTCATTGATAATTTGTACCGCGGCTCTTGCCGGAGATACCTACAGTCCGTTTTTATATTTCAAATTCTAATCGAATATTAATTCTAATTGAATATATATGAAAAGAAAAGATAAACAATGAAAAAATATGATAATTCTGATAAAATATCGATAATTATTATAGCTGTAATATTTTTTTCAGCGGCGTTTTTTAATATATTTCAACCTAACCGAGCCAAAATATCGGAATCAGAAAAACGGGAACTGGCGAGTTATCCGGAATTTGATATGCAATCGTTCCTTGACGGGTCATACTATATCGGAATCGACCGTTTTGTTTCAGATACTTTTATTATGCGGGAAAACTTACTTATATTATCGAACAGAATCGAAACTCTGAAAGGATCATTCATACCTCACGGAAAAGAAAACATACAGTATCTGCCGGTAATAAATAAAACCGAATACGAAGAGGAAACATTAAAAATCCCGCAAGTACCAAAAAACGATGAAACATCAGAAACATCTGAAACATCAGAAACATCTGAAACATCAGAAACAAGCTCCGAATCAATTAAAGAAGAAACTGAAAAAATAAACGAAACAGAAACTACAGAAACAACGGAATTTACAAAAGAAGAAATAACCGAAACGGAAACCGAAACCGAAAAAAAAGAAGAAAATAGAATTGATGAAATAATTCTAAGCGTAAATACGCTTTACATAACAAAAGGATCATATTCGACAATCAGCGCATATGTAAAACCCGAAACAAATACAGAAGGTGTACTGATCAGCTGGCAAAACGGAAACCCGGATCTTATAAAACTGGAGGCTCTTTCCGACCGTATAAAAGTCATAGGAGAAAAAACCGGAACAACGGAAATTACGGCATATATAGGCGATGTAAAAGCGGTTTGCAAAGTAATAATTTCAAATTCCATAGAACCCGAAAATCATAACATAGACCAGCCGATTATAACAAATGAGCCCGAATTTTTATCAAACGGAATGTTTATATATAAAGACGCTGTTTATTCGATTCCGTATCTTGTGGAAAAAAGCGCGAAATATTATGCACAAACTGTAGATTATTACGCGTCACTTTTTAAAAATTCGCAAACACATGTATTAATTGCCCCGCTTTCATCCGCAATGCTGGATAAAGACACGGCGGGAAAAATGCTTACGGATCAAAAAGATATCATCAGTAAAATAAGCGGTTTTATGGGTGAAAATATAAATAATGTCGAAATTTATGACAACCTGTGGCTGCACCGCGATGAATATCTCTATTTCAAAAGCGATCATCACTGGACTTCAAGAGGCGCTTATTACGCTTATGAGGAATTTGCAAAATCCGCCGGCTTCGAACCCAAATCTATAGAAGATATGGAAGAAGTTATATTGAACGATAAACTTCAAGGAACAATGTATTCATACACCAAAGACGAACGAGTCAAAAAAATCTATGATATACTATATGCTTACATGCCCTCAAAACAGCAAACAATGACAATCTACAAAAGCGGAGGAGCAAACATAAAATACGATTCATCAATTCTTAGAAACTCTACAAACTACGCGGCTTTTATAGCAAGCGACAATGCGTATACAATAATAAATGTTCCCGAAAATCCGCAGGATGTGAATATACTAGTATTAAAAGATTCCTACGGAAACGCGATGATACCGTATTTAAGCGAGCATTACGGAAACATAATTATAGTCGATCCCCGTCATGTAACATTTAATATTTATGAATTGTTAAAGGATTACCCGCTGCGTGATATACTGTTTTTGTGCAATATATACAATCCGAACGTTTCATCATGGTCAACAAACCTCTTGCGTTCAGTCGGAGTAAATTAAAGGAAGCCCCCAGCTAACTATTTTTCAAAATAATCCACAGTATTTTTATAAAAAATCATTTCCGCAATTTCTTTCCCGCCGAATTTGTCGGTAGTATCAAGGATATTTTTTAATTGTTCGTATAAAAAGAAAGTATAGCTTGATTCTATTTCAATTCCTTCTTCGTGTTTGTTCCAAGGAAATTCTTCACGCGCTAAATTAAAATATTCATCATCAGTCCATTTCCTGCGTCCGTGCCATAAAAAAACAGGTAAATCCGTACCGTACATAATTTGATTTAAAGGAACTTTTTCCATCATGAATTCAAGCACTGCAGGATTGAGAACAGCGGCAATATCAAAATAAAAATTCTTTAACGATTCTCCAAGCTGTCTGTAAGCTTCTCTAATAACATTAATAGCATAAGAACGTCCGCAATGTGCGACGATTAATTTAATATCGGGATATTTTTCCCTTATATATAAAAGTTCCCGGATATTGTCTTTATCCGCAAATCTTCCCGCACGCGGAATATGTAAAAGCATAACCTTTTTATGTTTGTTTAAAACTTCGTATTGTTCTTTGTTTACAAAATCGAACATAGATATATCAACGCTTTTTTGCCCCGCAACAAAATCAGGATAAGGCTTATAGCCGTCGAAATTTCCCCGGAGCAGATATTCTTCGGTTAACTCTCCGCTCCATATCGGATCAGTCAGCATACAGCAATATTTTATTTTGCCTTCTTTTTTTAGTAATGAAAGATATTCGTTTCCCGCACAAACATTTGTTCCGCGCGTAACCGAGGGTATCGCATTTAAAACAACTTTTTTATCCGGATATAAAAATGAACTGTACACACTGTAGTCTTCGTATGTCATAACAGACCCGCATTGCGCAGCCCAATCGTTTGTATTGTATATACAGTCCTTTGTAATTTCAGTGGTCGTAACATGTGCATGTACATCTATTATATTTGCGGGTAAACGTTCTTTGATATACAGATTATAAAAATCTTTGTCGTATTCAGTATAACGAAAATAATTAACCATTCTTTTACTCCTCCGGGCTAAGCCCGGTTTTATTAGCCTTCCCGGGCTAAGCCCGGTTTTATTAACCTTCGGCGGAAATGAGGCAATAACATTGCGTTAAATTAAAACATAACCAAAATTAAATCGCATCCAAACCGCACCTTACCGGGTGCCCGTGCGAGCGGGCGGGGAAGGTGCGCGCTTCGCAATAAGCCTTTAGCAGCGCAGCCATGGTGCAAGTGCAATATTCACACGTTTTTTGTTACTTTTTTTCAAAAAAAGTAAACGCATCTTCGCATCCCCAATACATTAATCTTTTATAACAGTTTTATGTTATTAGCAAAGCGGTTGTATTTTTCATGTTTTTTCTTATAAAAATCAAATAATTCATCATCATCGCAAATAATTTTATCACCGGAAACCAACAAACCGGCAGCTTCGGAATAATTTTCGAACATATTGCAGCCTACTCCGGCAATCATAGCCGCTCCGATAGCGCAGCCCTCAGTTTCAGTCATTCTAAAAATATTGCAGCCGGTTATATAACCGACAAGCGAGCACCATAAATCGCTTTTTGCCGCACCTCCGGTAATTTTAATATTTTTAATATCGATACCCTGTTCAGAATATTCCAAAAGCGCGTTTTTAGCTTCAAAAGCTACACCCTCCATCAAAGCCAAAGCAATATCGAATTTGTCGTGATGAAGCTTCATACCGAAACAGCACCCTCCGGCATCCGGATTTTTATTAGGAAAACCGGCTCCCGCAATGTAAGGCATGAAATATAAATTTTTAGAGTTTTCTATTCTGGAAGAACAAAAATCATCAAAAACACTATAGCTTTGAACACCGACAATGTTTTTGTACCACCTCAAAGCCGAACCTGCGCTGGTAATAGAAGCCATAGCTCCGAAAAGCGGTTTGTCAATGCAAGAAGCGGGATGAATTCCGGGAGAAATGTGGCTTTCGGAATAAACCGCTTTATCAGTTACTCCGAATATAACCCAAGTAGTTCCGGTAGAGATAAGCATATCACCCGCCGATAAAGCACCGCAGCCGAGAGCAGCGCAGTACTGGTCATGGGCACCATTGTATATTTTAACTTTATCAGATAAACCAAGAAGCTGCGCGGCTTTTTTTGACAGAGTTCCGATAAATTCCCCTGTATTTAAAACTTGCGGTAACTTAGAAATATCGATACCGGCAGCATCGCAGATATTTTTATCCCACATTAAATTATTAATATCATACATTCCTCTGATAGCGGAATTAGTGGGATCGCTTATATATTTACCGCATAAAAAATAATTAGCAAATTCAAGTGTGGAAACAAAACAATGTGTATCTCGTGTAATTTCGGGACGGTTTTTTATGAGCCAAAGGATTTTTGCGGAATCGGAATAAGCTTCAATATTCCAGCCGCAGGTACGGTAAATATAATCAGCTCCCGCAGAATCCGAGATAAAAGAAGCCTCAAGAGAAGCCCTGCTGTCCATCCAGGTAAGAGCATTGCAAAGAGGATTACCCTCCGCGTCAACAGCAGTCATAGAAGCGCCTTGAGTTGATAAGGATATAGCGGCAATTTCGTTTTTATTTTCAATATTATATATAGCGGCGGTAACGGAATGAATAATCCCCGAAATCCATTCAAGCGCGTCCTGTTCAACTATTCCGTCAGAGAAGCTGATAAGAGGATATTCGTAATAACCTCCGCCGATTATCGCACCGCTTTCGTTTACAGCCAATGCTTTAGTTCCTGTTGTTCCTATGTCAATACCGATAACAATCATATTTAATCAAAACCTCACGCATATTTGTATTTATAAATACCAAGTCAAGTCAAATATACCCTAATAAAATATTTTTTTATCAAAGTTAAATACTTCTTGATTATTAACGACATTTATAATACAATATTATAAATAAAAAGTAAATACTGCAAAAAAATTATAGCATACAAAAACCGCAATGTCAACAACGCGCAGAATTTATTGACAATTTCAATCAAATAATATATTATTATGATATAATTATCTAATAAAATATAATAAAATGATTAAAATTGTAAAGGAAAATAAAAAAATGAAAACAAAAACAATACGGTTCGGAATAATAGGCTGCGGTCTTATGGGACGCGAATTCGCTTCTGCCGCCGCAAGATGGTGTCACCTGACCGATAAAAATATACCGCGCCCGGAAATAAGAGGAATATGTGACACATCCGATAATTCAAAAGAATGGTTCACATCAAATTTTGATACAATAAAATATAATACAAATAATTACCTTGATTTGCTTTCATGTGACGACATAGACGCAATATACTGCGCTGTACCGCACAATCTCCACGAAAGATTTTATATAGATATAATAAACGCGAAAAAGCATTTGCTCGGGGAAAAACCTTTTGGGATAGATATGCAGGCAAATGAAAAGATTTTAAAGGCAATCAAGGCAAATCCCGAAATTGTGGTGCGTTGTTCGAGTGAATTTCCATATTTCCCGGGTTGTATAGAGCTTATAAGAAGTGTTAAGAGCGGATATTGCGGAGAAATAATAGAAGTCCGTTCGTCTTTTTGCCACAGCAGCGATATGGATAGGACAAAACCGATAAACTGGAAACGGATGATTGAAATAAACGGCGAATACGGGTGTATAGGAGACCTTGGGATTCACACGGAGCATGTGCCTTTCAGGCTGGGATTTAAACCGGAAAATGTGTTTTCGGTTCTTACAAAGAAAATTAAAGAGCGTCCCGACGGAGCGGGTAATATAGTTGAATGTAAAACATGGGATAACGCCATGATAATTTGTGAAACATCAGATAATTCCGGCGGAAATTTTCCGGTATACTACGAAACAAAAAGATTGTCTCCGGGTTCTACAAACGAATGGAAAATAGAAATACTCGGACTTGAAGCATCATACAAATTCAACACAAACGATCCCGGAGCATTTTATTTTACAAAGCAATGCGGAAAAGAACAGGCATGGTGCAGAATAAACATCGGAAATAAACCAATACACCCGACAATAACGGGAAGTATATTTGAATTCGGATTTTCTGATGCTATATTACAGATGTGGGCAACTTTTTTACTCGAAATTGATAAAACAGAAGTGGAATTCGGTTGTTTTACACCGGATGAAACACGTTTATCTCATATAATGCAAACAGCGGCTTTGCAATCTCACAAAGAGAAAAGAGTTGTAGAAATAAGGAGTTAAAATGTTTTCATTAATAACTTTCATGGCGGAAATAATTTACCGTGATAACGAAAGTGAAATAATACATAAAGTACTTTCCGGAAAAAGAGAAGCTTTTGAAACTCTTGTCGAAAAATACGAAAAACTAATTTACAATCTGTCTTATCAGCTTACAAATTCAACCGAGGACGCTTTTGATATATCACAGGAAACATTTTTAAAAGCGTATAAATCACTCGGGAGCTTTCGGGGAGACTGTAAATTTTCGACATGGCTTTATAAAATATGTAATAACGTAGCCAATGATTATTTAAGGTCAAAACAGCGTAAACAAACAATATCGCTGACAGTGTACGATGAAGAAGACGAAAAAGAAGAACAGCTCGACATAGCGGACGAAGTAAACGAAAATCCCGATGAACAGCTGCTAAAAAAAGAACGTATAGAAGCGGTCCGCGAAGCAATAGCTGCTTTGTCGCCCGACCACCGTGAAGTGATAGTGCTGCGCGATATCGAAGGCTATTCGTATGATGAAATTTCGGAAATTTTGGATCTGGAAATCGGAACAGTAAAAAGCAGAATTAACCGCGCAAGGCAGATTATTAAAGAAACATTAATTAAAAGGAACATTATATAAAATTAAACGTCATATTATCATCAGCAAAAAGAAATAACTAACAGTATAAAATTATGAGGAAGCAAATATTTATGGAAGAAATATGCCAAAATATAAATAATGTAATTTTTGATTTAGTGGAAGGTAATTTGCCGAAAGAAAAAGTTTCGGAATATTTCGGTCACATAAACACATGTGAGGACTGCAGAAACGAATATGAAAGAAGCAAAAAAACTCTGGAATATATTAAGCAGTCCGCTTTTATACCTCCAAAAAAATTAAAAGAATCCGTACTCAATATTATTTTGACAAAAAAGAAAAACAATATATGGAAATACAGTTCAACGATAGCTGCATGTATAGTAATAGCTACAGTATTAATAAATGTATCATATTTCGGTCTTTTAAAAAACATAAACAATGAAAAACCCGAAAACACATTATACTATGAGGAATTAAATGAAGACGGATATTTAGATTATAAAGCGGAAAAAGACCAGGAAGTAAAAGATATAGAAGAAACGGAAAACGTAGCGGAAACGACTTATAAAAGCAGTTTTTACGGTTTAACAAAACCACAGGAAACAATAAGTGAAACAAACTCCGATATAACCTCCGAAACGAGAGCGACAGCAGCAGCAGATAATACCATGACGGCAAGCGGAGAAGAAAGTATATCGAAAAACAATGTATACGGAACACCGGAAATTGATAATGAAAAGGTAGTATTTTATACATCAATATATGCTTCAGAATACGAAAATCAAGTATTTGCCGCAATAAACAGCAGCATAGCATACACAGGAAAATACGATGTAATAAAAGAAGGAAGCAATTATAATGTATATCTGATAAAATACACAAAAGATAACTTCACCTTGTTTAAAACATTATCGCAGGAAAACCAAACAACCTTATACTCTCTAAATTCAGAAGAAGAAGCTGACGAAAATTATTATTTAATGTACATCCAAATAAAGTAAACAGGGATGCGAGGACGCGAAGATACGCGGCTTTTTTGCAAAAAAGCCTGGCAAAAAACCTGTATATGAAGGAATTATACTTAAGATCATAACCAAAACTAAATCGCATCCAAACCGCACCTTACCGGGTGCCCGTGCGAGCGGGCGGGGAAGGTGCGCGCTTCGCAATAAGCCTATAGCAGCGCAGCCATGGTGCAAGTGCAATATTTACACGTTTTTTGTTACTTTTTTTCAAAAAAAGTAAACGCACCCCCGCATCCCCGCATTTCCAGCAAATTTGAAAAATTTTTAAAAAATAAGTGAGGTGTAATATGCCAAAGAAGCGTTCAGAATGTTTTTTAGGTATGCATTTTGATTTTCACGCCGGAATTAATCAAAAAAATATAGGTGAAAACTGTGATACCGAAGCTATAGAAAATCTTTTGACAAGTGTAAAGCCTGACTATGTGCAATGCGACACAAAAGGACACGCAGGCTCAACGAGTTATCCTACAAAGGTTGGGTATCCCGCGCCGGAAATGAAAGGCGACATATTAAAAATGTGGCGCAAAGCAACTTTAAAATACGACATCGGATTGTACGCGCATCATTCGGGAGTATGGGATAACAACGCAGTAGCACATCATCCGGAATGGGCGGCTTGTGACGTTGAGGGAAACCCGAGCGGCGAAAAGATATCAGTTTTCGGAAAATACGCAGACGAGCTTCTGATTCCGCAGCTTATAGAAATGGCAAACGAATACGGTCTTGACGGAGCGTGGATAGACGGGGAATGTTGGGCAGTTACTGTCGATTACAGCAAATACGCCCGCGATGAATATAGATTAAAGTATTCATCAGAATTGCCGGAACCATCTTCACCGGAATACGAGCAATTTCTAAAGTTTTGCCGTGATGGATTCAGGTCATACATAGAACATTACATCAGTGTTTTGCATAAAGCAGCGCCGCATTTCCAAATCACATCAAACTGGATGTACACATCATTCATGCCCGAAGAACCTCTGATACCTCTCGATTTCATATCAGGCGACTATTCGCCGAACGACAGCGTAAACACAGCGAGATTCGAGGGACGCTGCATAGCAAAGCAGGGAAAACCGTGGGATTTAATGGCGTGGGGATTTTCATACGGAGATAAAGGTTTCCGCTGCGTAAAAGAATATGAGCAGCTTGCACAGGAAGCAGCTTCGATTATTATGCTGGGCGGAGGTTTCCAATTTTATAATAAACAAGTTATCGGAACTATACAAAAATGGGCAGTTCCGATGTGGGCTTCTCTTGCAAAGTTTTGCCGTGAAAGGGAAGCGCTTTGCCATAAAGCGGAATTTGTTCCGCAAGTGGGAATTGTATATTCCCAAAAAGCGCATTATAAATCACTTAATACCGATAATAAATCCTGTCTTTTCGCAAATTACAGCAGCTATATAAACGAATTGAAAGGAACGCTTTTTGCGGTTCTTGACGGAGGATTGTCCGCAGAAATATTGATGACGCATCATGTGACATCTATGGCAAAAAGCAATTTAAATGATTACGGAGCAATAATAATATCAGATCTCGAAATAATCGAACCGGAATTGCGTTCAGCCTTGCTTTCCTATGCCGAAAAGGGAGGAAATCTGATAATTGGCGGATATAACAGTACTCAGTTGTTTTTACCTTATCTTGATATCGATATAATCGGAGGAAATTCCGAGCGGGAAACAATATATATAGGCTATGACGGAAAACTAGCTCCGGTAATATCGCCATGGCGTGAAGTTTGCAAAACAAAAACAAACGAAGCGGAAAACATCATAGACGGAAGACTTTATACAACTGATAATAATCTCGATGAAAAGAATTATATTGCATCAAGCACGGCAGTATACGGAAAAGGGAAGATCACGGGGGTATACTTTAATATAGGCGCTTACGCACAGACAAAAACAGCCGCGGTTAGAGATTATATTTCCGATTTAATAAAAGGCTTATTCACTCCGGCAGCGGTAGCAGATAAAAACGGAATTGAAATATCAGTCATGAAAAAAGACGATAGCTTACGAATAAATCTACTCAATTTAAATGGAAATCATTCGGACAGCCATTACAGAAATTTTGATACTGTACCATGTATTTATGATATAAACGTAAAAATACAATATGAAAAAATACCATATTCGCTTTCGCTTGAACCGGAGAGTGTCAAATTAAATTACACATATAAAAACGGTTTCATTGAAACAAAAATTGATAAACTCCATATCCATTCAGCAATAATTGTAAAATAAATTTAAACCGAACACGAAAAAAATCCGTGATTTTTATAGTTGCGGATTTTTATTTTTTATTATATTTTATCAAAACTTTCGGTTATAATTAAAATGTTTGTATTTCAAAAAAATTTGCATTTAAAACTTGCAAATAAATAAATATTTAGTATAATTATATTTATAGCAATTAAATTATACTCAATCGAAAAATTAATCATAGCGACAAAAAATAATTCATATTAATTATTAAAATATCATATTAATGGAGATGATTCAGTTGAAAATAGCTATCCGTTATTATACAAAATCAGGGAACACAAAAAAAATTGCCGAAGCAATTTCGGAAGCGTCAGGAGCGGAAGCTCTTTCAATAGAAGAACCGATAAAAGATGAAGTTGATATATTGTTTCTCGGAAGTTCGGTTTACGGAGCGGAAGTCGATGAAAAAGTAAAAAAATTCATATCATCGCTTGATTCAAAAAAAGTAAAAAAGGTAGTAAATTTCAGCACAGCCGCTATATTGCCGTCAACATACAATCAAGTATCTAAATTGCTTTCAAAACAAAATATTCCGATCGAAAAATCGGAATTCCATTGCAGAGGTAAATTTAAATTTTTGCACAAAGAACATCCAAACAGAGAAGATTTGGAAAAAGCAAAAAAATTCGCGGAAAATATAATTAAACAAGGATAAAAAATTAAATGCAATATCGAATAAACCCTAAAAACAACGATAAAATCTCTGCTCTTGGCTATGGAGGAATTCATTTTCACAAAGATGAAAAAGAAGCTGAAAAACATATCCGTTACGCTATAGAAAACGGTGTAAATTATTTTGATACAGCTTATATTTATTTAGGCAGCGAAGCCTTGCTCGGGAAAATATTGAGCAAGGATGGTTTGCGTGATAAAATAAAACTTGCCACAAAACTCCCGCATTATTTAGTAAAAAAGTACGAAGATTTTGATAAATTTTTTAATACACAGCTCGAAAGACTGAAAACAGACCGAATTGATTATTATCTGATGCACATGCTTTCAGATTTGGAAAGCTTTAAAAAAATTGTATCATTAGGTTTGCAAAAATGGATTTCCGAAAAAAAAGCAAGCGGGCAAATTATAAATATCGGGTTTTCATTCCACGGAATACAATCAGAATTTATAAAACTCATCGATGCTTACGATTGGGATTTTTGCATGATT
Source organism: Eubacteriales bacterium (assembly GCA_031549925.1). Lineage (GTDB taxonomy): Bacteria > Bacillota > Clostridia > Oscillospirales > CAG-272 > JAVBPA01. The sequence goes on along the minus strand of JAVBPA010000019.1, from coordinate 6,769 downwards.
CAATACAATTATGTGGATGAATTTAATCAGGCAGGAAAAACCGGACTCGAATATGCCGGCGAAAAAAATATTCCGGTAATTATAATGGAACCTCTGCGCGGAGGTACTCTTGTCCGGAATCTTCCCGATAAAGCTTTGGATGTTTGGAATAAAGCTCCTCAAAAACGTTCGCTGGCAGATTGGGGTCTTAGATGGGTTCTTAATCACCCTCAGGTTTTATGCGTTCTTTCCGGTATGGGAGAACAAAAAATAGTAGAAGAAAACATAAAAATCGTTTCAAACGCAAATCCGTTAACCATAACCGATGATGAATTTGTCCTTTATAATAAAGCCCGTAATTTTATTTTGGAATCAACTAAAGTTCCTTGCACAGGCTGCAGATACTGTATGCCTTGCCCTCTGGGTGTTGATATACCTATATGTTTTTCGTGTTTGAACGACACGGTAACAAAAAATAAATTCACCACCAGATATTGGTATACTATCATGACAATTGACCATAACGCCTCAAAATGTAAGCAATGCGGCAAATGCGAAACCCATTGTCCGCAGAGTATTCCGATTCGCGAAAAAATTAAACAAGTTCAAAAAGAACTCGAAAGTTTTCCTTATAAACCCATGAGCTTCATTGTAAAAAAAATGCTCCGCTCGAAAAGCGGGGCCGCGCGGCTTTTTTAAAAAAAAGCCTGGCAAAAAACTTTTATATATTTTACGTTTTTTGTTACTTTTTTACGAAAAAAAGTAAACGTACTCATCGTTTCCTTTAAATAAAAAATACCGCAGCAAAGCTGCGGTAAATGCGGTTGATAAAACCGTATTTTTTATTTTTCAGATTCTGTTTCCACTTTAGCGTCAGCGATAATTTTTTGAGCCAGCAGAGCGGGAACTTCGTCATAGCGTGTAATATTAAATTCAAACCAACCTTTTCCCTGAGAAAGTGCGCGCAATGAAATAGTATAATCAGTCATTTCAGATTTCGGAGCTTCCGCTTCTACTATTTGATAACCTTTCTTATTTTCGTAAGCGCTCATACCCAAAACTCTGCCGCGGCGTTTGTTCAAATCACCGATAACATCACCGACCAGATTGTCCGGAACATACACTTTTAATTCGCCTGCCGGTTCAAGAATAACCGGAGAAGCTTTAACGAGTTCTTTATATGCAAGGTTAGCAGCCAGTTTGAAAGCCATTTCAGAAGAGTCAACATCGTGGTATGAACCGTCGTAAAGATCAGCCGCCAAATTAACCATCGGGAAACCGGCGAGAACACCGTGAAGCATAGCTTCTGTCAAACCTTTTTCAACTGCCGGGAAATATCCTTTCGGAACTGTTCCGCCGACAACCGATTCTGTAAAGGTAAGACCTTCAGCTTCGCCGGGCTGGAATGTTATACGTACATGACCGTATTGTCCGTGACCGCCCGATTGCTTTTTATGTTTTCCTTCAGCCTGAATTTTTTTCTTTATTGTTTCGCGGTAAGCGATTTTAGGTTCGACCATTTCAACGCCTACACCGTATCTGTTTTTCAATTTATTTGATATAACGTCGAGATGAATATCTCCGAGACCGGAAAGCAGAAGCTGCTTTGTTTCGGCGTTGTTTTCAAATTTTATAGTATAATCTTCTTCAAGGAGTTTATTAATACCGGTGGATATTTTATCTTCATCTCCCTTAGCCTTAGGCAAAATAGCCATTGTGAGATAAGGAGTGGGATATTCTATTTTAGCAAAAGGTTCAGTTCCGGAATTTATGGATAATGTATCGTTTGTGTTGGTAGCGGTAAGTTTGGTTATCATACCGATATCACCGCAGTCAAGCGCATCTACTTCAATTTGTTTTTTTCCGCGGACTATAAAAATATGAGCCATTTTTTCACTGATTCCCGATGTTATATTTTTAAGCGTAAGTTCATTTGTTAAAGTACCGCTCATAACACGGAAAAATGACATTTTACCTACAAACGGGTCGGCAATTGTTTTAAAGACAAATATAGAGGGATCTCCTCCGACAGATTTCGGTGAAGGATAAGAATCCGAGAATATATCAAGCATAGGCTCGATACCCCAAAGATTCGTTGTTGAACCGCAGATAACCGGAGCGATAATGCCGCTTTCAATGCCTGTACGCAGCGCGTTGAAAACTTCTTCGCTCGATATTTCTTCTTCCGCAAAGAATTTTTCCATCAATTCTTCACTTGTTTCCGCAATTGATTCCATAAGCTGCGCTCTGTAATCATCGGCTATACCTGTAAAGTTTGAGGGGATATCTCCTTCCGTATGCTTGCCTGCTTTGTCATAGGTGTATGTTTTCATATTAATCAGGTTAATAAACCCTTTAATAGAGTTGTTTTCAAGCATAGGAATAATAACCGGACAAACAGTATGTCCGAATTTTTCGCGGAGTTCTTCCATCAAATCGGTAAAATTAGCGTCGGGATCATCATATTTATTTATAAAAAACGATTTAGGGATATTAGTTTCGGTAGCATAATCCCATGCGAGTTCTGTTCCGACTTCGATTCCGGCTTTTGCGTCAATGAGGATTAAAGCGCTGTCGGCAACACGGATTGCCTGTTTAACTTCTCCGATAAAATCCAAATATCCGGGTGTGTCGAGTAAATTTATTTTAACATCTTTCCATGTAAACGGAGCAAAAGCGGTCTGCAAAGTAAATCCGCGGCGAATTTCTTCGGGATCATAATCGCAAACTGTATTACCGTCGGCAGGTTTACCCATACGGTCGGTATTTTTTGTAAAATATAATGCGGCTTCAGTAAAAGATGTTTTACCTGAACCGCTATGCCCAAGTAAACAGATATTGCGGATCATGTTCGTTTTTTTATCTACTGCCATTATTACTAGTAACTCCTTTATTAATACAATATTTAAAATATATGTTTATTTTATTATCATGTTATAATATTTTAACTAAATTTTAAAAACCGGCAACACCAAATTATTATACTATATTTATGTATATAATGCAATATAAAAATAAATTTTTACAAATTCTAAGCTAAAGACAGAAATAAAAATATTCATTTTCTATAATTAAAAATATATCACATATAAAATTTACCCTGCCATGTATCATTTAAAGACATTTTTTTGTCAATTTCGTTCATAACCACGAATTTTTTTTTGCTCCATTCAGGTGCGACAAGTTCGTTTTGCAAACCGTCACCGGTCAAACGGGCAATTATAATATCGGGAGGTAACAATTCTAATTGTTTTACTACAATATCAACATAGTTATCAAGAGTTAAAAGTTCAATTTTACCCTCAATATATAATCTTTCCAAAGCAGTATTTTTTAATACATGCAATAAGTGTATTTTAATACCATCCGGGTGCAGTGAAGCTATTGTTTTTACAGTTTGAATCATCATTTCCTCATTTTCACCCGGTAAACCGTTTATTATATGAACAAAGCGGTTTATACCTGACAATTTATTATAACCATCCAAAAATTCACCGTAGGTACAGCAGCGGTTGATTATTTCAGCCGTTTTATCATGAACGGTTTGCAAACCAAGCTCAATTGTCAGATTCGTTTTTTTTGATAGCTCCCTCAGAAGCAAAACAGAATCTTCATTTAAAGAATCTGCCCGCGTAGATATATTGATACCGACTACATCCGGAAGTAAGAGAGCTTCGTTATACAATTTTTCAAGATATTCCGTCGGAGCATAAGTGTTTGTGTTAAACTGAAAATATGCGATATAATAAGCGTCCGGCCATTTTTTGTGCAGTTTTTCTTTAGCTTCAACAAATTGATCCTGTATTGATTTGCGGTTATGCTCGGTTTTGGAACAATATATACAACCGCCGTATCCTTTTGTACCGTCAATATTCGGACAGGTAAAACCTCCGTCAAGCGGAACCTTGAAGCATTTTTTACCGTATTTATTTTTCAGATAATAATCATATGTATAAAATCTTCTGTTGTTATTTGAAAAGGGAAATGGATTATTCATATTTTTATTCCGATATATTAGATTATTTTATACAGTATACAACAATTTCATATAATCATCAAGTAAAATATTGTTCAAACAAATAGAATATAATATTATTGACTATACATTAACCCTCTGCTATAATGTGGTATTGCTAAACCGAAAAATAATTATTATAAATAAAAATACATAAGCGGAGGAATCTTAAATGAACAAAGTAGCTATAGGCATACGTCCGGTAATCGACGGCAGACGTCGCGGAGTCCGTGAAGCTCTCGAAAAACAAACAATGGATATGGCATTTGCGGCAAAAAATCTAATAGAATCGAACATTTTCTATCCGGACGGAACTCCTGTTCGCTGTATTATAGCAGACACAACAATAGGCGGAGGATATGAAGCGGCTTTGTGCGCCGAAAAATTCTCCAAAGAAAACGTATGCGCCACACTTTCGGTAACGCCCTGCTGGTGCTACGGAAGCGAAACAATGGATCTCGACCCGATGACAGTAAAAGCTGTTTGGGGTTTTAACGGAACAGAACGTCCCGGTGCTGTTTATCTCGCGGCGGCTATGGCAGCACACGCTCAAAAAGGACTTCCTGCTTTTGCGATATACGGACGCGATGTTCAGGATATGGGAGATACATCTATACCCACAGATGTCAGCGAAAAAATATTACAGTTCGCCCGCTGCGCCGCCGCTGTAGGGCAGATGCGCGGAAGAGCATATGTAGGCATAGGCGGAGTTTCGATGGGTATTGCCGGTTCGTTCCTCGACGGCGATTTCATGCAGAAATATCTGAATATACGCGCGGAATGGGTTGACATGGTCGAAATTTTACGCCGTATAGATTTAGGTATATATGATAAGGATGAATATGATTGCGAACTTAAATGGATAAAAGCAAACTGTCCGAAAGGTCTTGAAGTAAACATTCCCGAACGCCAAAACACTCCGGAACAAGATGAAGCGGAATGGGAATTTGTCGCAAAAATGACATTGATTCTCCGCGACATTGTTATCGGAAATCCCAAGCTCGCCGAAATGGGCTGGGTGGAAGAATCATGCGGAAGAAACGGTATCTTCGGAGGATTCCAGGGACAGAGACAATGGACAGACTATAAACCCAACGCAGATTTTTCAGAAGCTATATTGAATTCCAGCTTTGACTGGAACGGAAAACGTCCTCCGCTCATATTCGCAACAGAAAACGATAATCTCAACGGCCTTTCAATGCTTTTATTGAACTTAGTTACAAACCGTTCTGCCGCTTTTGCAGATGTCAGAACATACTGGAGTCCTGAAGCGGTAAAAAGAGTTACCGGATATGAAGGTCAGGGATTGGCAAAAGACGGATTTATACATTTAATTAATTCCGGAGCGGCAGCTCTGGACGCAAACGGTTACAGTAAAGACGAAAACGGAAACAGCACAATGAAAGAATGGTGGAATGTAACCGAGGAAGATATCTCCGCAATGCTCGCAGCTACAAAATGGGCACCCGCTAACAAAGGATATTTCAGAGGAGGCGGATATTCATCGCAATTTTCTACAACAGGCGACATGCCTATAACAATGGTAAGAGTAAATTTAATTGATAAACTCGGACCTGTTATACAAATAGCTGAAGGTTATACGGTAACCTTGCCGGATGAAGTGAACAACACCCTTTTGATGCGTACAGACCCGACATGGCCTTCCACATGGTTCAGACCCAATATAAGCGGAGAAGGCGTATTCCGCGATGTATACAGCGTTATGGCAAACTGGGGAGCAAACCACGGAGCATTTACTTACGGTCACGTAGGAGCGGATATTATAACTCTGGCTTCTATGCTCCGTATACCGGTTTCAATGCACAACGTCTGCGAGAAAAAAATATTCCGTCCCCATGCTTGGGCGGCTTTCGGTACAAGCAATCCGGAATCTGCTGATTACCGCGCTTGCGAGGCTTACGGCCCGCTTTATAAATAAACGGGGTGCGAGGTGCGAGGTACGAGGTACGAGGTACGAGGTACGAGGTACGTTTACTTTTTTTGAAAAAAAGTAACAAAAAACGTGTGAATATTGCAATTGCACCATGGCTGCGCTGCTAAAGGCTTATTGCGAAGCGCGCACCTTCCCCGCCCGCTCGCACGGGCACCCGGTAAGGCGCGGTTTGGATGCGATTTAATTTTTAAATATGATCCTCAGTATAATTCCTCTCAAATAAAGGCTTTTGCCAGGCTTTTCGCGAAAAGCCGCGCTTCCTATGGTACGTTTACTTTTGCCGCAATTCTTGCCTTTTTCAGCCGCAGGCTCAACAAAACCGGGCTTAGCCCGGCGGTAAGGCGCGGTTTGGATGCGATTTAGTTTTGGTTATGATCTCCAGCAAAATACCCCCCATATAAAGGTTTTTTGCCAGGCTTTTTTGCAAAAAAGCCGCGTTTCCTATGGTACGTTTACTTTTTTTGAAAAAAAGTAACAAAAAACGTGTAAATATTGCACTTGCACCATGGCTGCGCTGCTAAAGGCTTATTGCGAAGCGCGCACCTTCCCCGCCCGCTCGCACGGGCACCCGGTAAGGCGCGGTTTGGATGCGATTTAATTTTTGGTATAAGATCCTCAGTATAATTCCCCTCAAATAAAGGCTTTTGCCAGGCTTTTCGCGAAAAGCCGCGCGTCCCCGCGTCCCCGGACCCCCCGGCCCCCCCGCCCCCCCCCCCCCCCCGCCCCCGCCCCCACCCCCACGGCCAGTATTTTTTTTTGGGGGGCGGCCCCCACCAAAGAGGGCCCGGGTTTTGTAATAATAAGAAAACACGGTTTGAACC
>JAVBPA010000082.1:0-27756 GCA_031549925.1 Eubacteriales bacterium | reverse complement strand
TGATTCTTTTTGTATGTTAGAATCCGGTTTTTCCGCAGATTGTATTACCGTGGAATCCGCATCGGAATTAACTTTTGCGGTATTATCAATATCCGGTTTTTTATCTTCTGCTTTTTCCATTAAAATTTCACCCGGTATAGTATCTGAATTTTCTTTTTGTAATAATGTTTTTGATACATTTAATAATGGTTCTTCTTTTATTTCGGCTGCTTTTTCAACTGGTTTTTCAGTCTCTGTTTTATCTTGTTCGGTTGCTTTTTTTGTGGATACGATTTTTTCGTCGGCAGAAGACTCGGAAGCAATATCCTGCTGTACTTGATTTACTTGCTGTGCAGCAGGTATAATTACATTGCCGTTCAAATAATCATCTATACTTTCCGTTTGACTCTGTTTTGTAAGTTCATTTAATAAAACATTGTAATCAATTGATTCCATAACCGCCATATGAGTTCTGCCCGAAAATCCCTTTTCCGCCAGTAAATCCACAAGATCCTTGCTCTTAACATTCAGATCTTTTGCCATATTATTTATTCTATATTTTTTCATTTGTGACATATTGTTACCTCCGATATGTTGGCTTTAACTAAAATATCAGCCGTTTCCGTATTTTCAATTATCTTTTTTATTGCATCCGCAAAGCTGCGGTTAGTGATTGCCACTGCTGATGTTTGTGACATCTGACCGACAAAATGCGACAATGTATCCATATTAAATCCGGTCTCACCGTATTCTGTTTTATAATACGAACAGCTGTTGTTTAGCCGCCGTCTTGTATTTTCCGATATATCGGAAGCAAGCAGCACATATAAAACCTCTCTGCTGCGTAAACCGCATATGACCTTATCCGTTCCGGATAATAATTTTCCGGCTTTTTTTGCGAGCCCCAACATGGAAACAAGCTTTTTTTGATTTGCGTTTAATTCTTTATACTCCATTTTTGCTAAGCTCCAATTCCAGCGTTTCATAGATTTCATCCGGAATAACGCATTCAAGACTTCTTTCGAAGCCTCGGTTTTTGCGCGCTTTCTTAAAACAGGAAGAATTTTTGCATATATATGCACCTCTCCCGGATTTTTTTCCTGTGAAATCTAAAAATATTGCACCTTCAGGCGACCTCACAATACGTATTAAAGTATTTTTAGGCTTTGATTCGCCGCAGCCGGTACATTTACGCTCCGGTATTTTCTTTTTAGGCATATCCGTTTTTGGCAAACAGAGATCATCTCCAATTTATTTATTTTTTACAAGGTTTAATTTATTTGTGCAATAATATATTATATGTTGTTTGATAAAATAATTTATTGCGTTTTTTTATTAATAAGTAAAATTTGCCGAATTTATTTTAATTTGGTGAATAATAAACTGCGTCTGTATAATATTTATATAAGCAAAAGTTTAAATTATTCCGGTTTAATGTCAATTTTAAAACCTGTCAAGCGGTTCGCGAGTCTTGCGTTCTGTCCTTCTTTTCCGATAGCAAGTGATAATTGATCAACATCAACTATTACACGGCAGGATTTTTCACCGTCAATTACAACTTCTTTTACAACAGCGGGGGACAGGGCAGCTTTTATATATTCCGCGGGATTATCGCTGTATTTTATTATATCGATTTTTTCTCCCCGGAGTTCTTCAACTATCCCGGCAATTCTCATTCCTTTATTACCGATACAGGATCCTATAGGATCTACATTTTCATCTCTTGAAAATACCGACATTTTAGTTCTTGATCCGGCTTCGCGGGTTACATTTTTTATTATTACGACACCATCCTGTATTTCCGGCACTTCAAGTTCAAATAAACGTTTTACAAGTCCGGGATGGGTACGAGACAATGTTACAAGAGGCCCTCTTGATTCTTTTCTGACTTCCATTACAAAAACTTTAATTTTTTCATTTTCGCGGAAGGTTTCACCGGGTATACATTCGGTTTTTAACAGTGTGGCTATACTCGTTCCTGTGTCAACCGTTACGTTTCCGGTTATCGGATCGATTTTTTGAACTACTGCGGTAATGATTTCTTCCTTTTTGTTTTCATATTCTTTTATCATCATTCCGCGTTCAGCTTCACGGATACCTTGAATTATTACCTGTTTTGCGGTTTGTGCGCTGAGACGCCTGAAATTTTTTGGTTTTAATTCAATTTCACATATACCGCCCAGCTCATAATGACGGCTATGTTTATGCGCCTCTTCCAGTGTTATCTGCGTATTCGGATTTTCAACATTTTCTACAATTTCAAGCTGCTGGAAAACATGAACTTCTTTTTTTTGCGAATCCAGAATAACACGTACATTATTACCGCCTATTTCGCGTTTATATGCGCTGACGAGAGCCGCTTCGACCCGTTCGAGCATATATTCGCAAGGAATACCTTTCTCTTTTTCAAGCATATCAAGAGCTGTGAAGAATTCGGTGTTCATTTATATATCTCCAAATTTAATTATAATCAAAAAATTTATTGGCACGGGAAATCTTGGAACGTTCTATATTCAATATATGACCCTCTGCTTCAAGCGTAATTATATCCGATGATGTATCATAAGATATTAAGTTACCGCTTATATTTTTACGTCCCGCGAGCGGTCCTTCTTTCAATGTGTTGAAAAGCTTTAAAACAATGCGATCGCCGGTGCAGGCTGTATAATGTTCCGGTATTCTTATATTGCGTTCAATTCCCGGAGAGGAAATTTCCAGGTAATAGGAATTTTCAATCGGATCAGCTTTGTCGATTATCGGTTCAACTGTCATATGAACTTTTTCGCAGTCGTCTATGCTTATTCCTTTTTCGCTGTCGATTGTTATCCTCAAAAACCATTTGGGCCCTTCTTTCACATATTCGATATCCCATATCGAATATCCCAAATTCTTAACCGGTTCTGTTATAAGCTCACGAATAAGATCAGCGGTATTTTTTTGTTTTTCCATTTATATTATATGCTCCTAAAGCGCTGTACATTTGTCTCAAAAATTGTTGTATATTTTACATGTATTTCAAAGTGTTTTGTTTTTTAAGACAAGAAATTAAAATCAAATTAATCAAGGGGCAAACAAAAGCTTGGATATATGTTTTTATTTGCTGCTATCATATCATTTCTATATTTTTATCAGGCTGATTATTTTAAAGCGTGTATATGCTGCACCCGAAAAATCAAACGGAATTTATATAACAGTCATACCACTATAAATAAGCAAAAAAGTTTATTGTTATAAAAATCTTTAAAGATATTTCCGATTACCTGATAGCTCAATTTAATTTAAACATAAATTAAAGAGCAGGTCAACCCTACTCTTAATCTTCATAATCATAAAATAATCTATACTTCATTATATCATAAAAATGTTAAAATTGCAATAGATTTAAAAATATTTTTTAAAGTATTTAATATTTATTATTAACTGTTTATTTTTTATTATTTACAGTTTATTGTCCTTCGAAATTTTCATCTTCGTTTACAACATAAGTTTTTTCTATTTCTTTAATTTCTTCCTGCTTTTCTTCTTGCACTGCTTCATTTTTTTCTTCTTGTTTTATTTCATTGGATACGGGTTCTATAATTTCCGCTTCGGCTGCGATATCTTCTTTCTTTAAATCGGTTTTTATAGGTTTTTCTTTTTCATCGGGAGTTTTGTTTCCGCAGTATGGGCAAAAACTAAAATCTTTTGAAGATACTTTTCCGCACTCCGCACATTCGTTTAAATTACGGATCGTGTTATAATCTTTATGAAGAGAACAAAGTTCGTCTTTTTTATCCGCGATATTTTTTTCTATTTCGCATAAAAGTTCATTATCGAATTTTAACCCTGTATTTTTATTGTAATATTCCGCTCCGTATTCGCAGAAAAGATCGCAGAGTTCATTTTCTATCATTTTTATTTTATTTTTGATTTTAACGCTTTCCTGTAAGTATTCCGCTCCGCTGCGGACTTCGTGATATATTTTTTTTATATTGGTTTTCATATAGTTATACTCCTTTTTTTGTATTTTATATTTATAAAATCAAATCGGCTGCCACTGGATAATGGTCGGATATTGTCATTGAATTTATACAATCGTCCCAAAGATAAGGTTCTGCATGTTCAATTCCCTCGGAAACGAAAATATAATCTATTTTACATCCGTTTTTTATTTTTCCGAAATTATGGAAAGTGTGGCTAAGGGAAGAAGTAACGTCATGCAATTTAAATTCTTTATTTGAAAGAGCATTTTTTATTGCTTCCGAATCCGGCAGAGCATTCATATCGCCTGTTAATATAAAATCCAGTTTCCAATCGTTGTTATCGGAATTTATTTTTTTTAGTACCTGATTCATTCCGAGTACCCGCGCGTTTTCGCCTACATGATCAAGGTGAGTATTGTAAAAACGGAATGGTTCAGCTTTATTTTGATGTTTTAACATAAGTGAAACGCACACCCTAGGACAACTGGACTGATCTTCAAAACGCGTTGCGGGAATATATGGTGTGGGTGAAAGCCAAAATTGGTGGAATCCGAAAAGAGTATATAAATCACTCCTGAAAGCTACACAATTCGATTCGCCTCCGAAATCCGAGTCGCGTCCGTATCCTATAACAGTGTAGCCGCATAATTTTTCGGTAATAATTTTTTGCATGTGCGGAAGTGCTTCCTGAAAACCTATTATGTCAGGTTTTTCATTTTTTATACGTTCTTCAGCTATTGCGAAGCGCTTAGAAAAGCCTTCAGCACTGTCACATTTTAAATTATATGTAACGGTTTTTATATTTATTTTATCGGACATTATATTTCTCCTTATTATTTAAAAATAAGAATTTGGAGATGCGGTGCGAATTGAAAAATCTTTCAAAAGTTCCTCGTCCACTTCCACTTCTTCGGCATATTTAGAAAATTTTTCTTCATATGATTGCTGTATACAATAATTTTCTAAATTTTCCATTTGCTCGGTATCTCCGTCGATAAACGCGCTGCGTTCGATAAGGGGGCATTTCTGTACAATATAAGTGACTCCTGAATCGGTTATTTTACGAATTTCTCCTACAGACATTTTAGATATTTCGTAAATCATAGTAAATCCGTATAAGTTTAGCTCGTTTGGTGAAACATAAAATCCGTTTGGATATTCAGACATATCCACTTCGTTGTATTTCATTGAAATTTCGGAAAAATCGTCTCCGGCGTTAACACACATCATTATTTCATCGACAACCGCATTTTTTGCTTTTATTTCATCTTCAGTCATCGGTTCTGTTATACGGTATCCTTCGCTGTTTGTTTTGTATGACCCGTCTTCGTTGTAAACATATTTCTTTTCGGTATCAATTATAATATACTGAATCCTGGAATAATTTTCTTTGTAATAAGCGTCTATATCTTCTTCGGTTATAGCTTCAATTCCGTTTTCTCCGTATAAATAATCATATACTGAGTAAAGCTTTTCTTCGGCTATGTATATATCCTTTAATATATCGATATTTATTCCGTATTCTGAAAGAGCGATATTCATATCGCTTCTTCCTCCGAAATAATCGATTTTTTCGTTAATATCCATATTTATAGATTCTGTTACTTCAGGCGGAATTTTTAATCCGTATTCGCGGAAAAGCTGTATACCGATCAGGATATATTTTATATTTTTATTTATAAAATCTATTGCATATTCTTCGGTTGTCATACCTTCGGTTGCAATACTGTCCCAAAACAAATCACTGTCAATCGAATCATTATAATAATGTATAAAATCGGATTTGTAGGTTGAAAGCCAGTACGAATACATGTTTGAAGTAATAGAAGAATCCTTGTATGTCATAATATTTGTATTTTTACCGCATGAGGTAAGTGTTAAACTGCATAAAAGCAGCAGTATAACCGTTGTTGATATAATACGCAGCTTATTCAATTTTAAATCTCCTGTCTTTTTATAACCTGTAAAAATCTTTCCGTTCGTTATTTTACCATCATTTTTCGATATATTCACCGATTATTTGTATATATTTTTTAAACATTTCGCATAAAAAACCCAAAACATCATCATCTTTTTTTATACGGAAGCTGATGTATGGTTTCGCGCTTACATTCAAAAGCAGTTTTCCTTTATATATCCCGGCAAGTGTTGACCATGCCGCCGCGTTTAAGTATTCCGGACGTATAATAACATTATTTTCGTGCTGCTCGATTTTTGATATACGGCAGATACATCCAAGGGAGCGTATCATAGCTATTAAAAGTAAATTTTCCACCGGGCGGGGAAGTTCTCCGTAACGGTCGTCAAGTTCGTCTCTTATATCAGAGAGATCATCGTCGTTTTCGATAGAAGCTATTTTTTTATAAGCGTCAATACGTTGTGTCGATACAAAAATATATTTATCCGGTATATATGCGTCAAAGTTTAAATCAACCGAACATTCCGATTTCTGCGGCAGAAGTTGTCCCTGTTCTTCAAGCACTGCTTCATTCAAGAGTTTCATATATAAATCGTAACCGATTGTATCAATATGACCGTGTTGTTCAGCCCCTAAAAGATTCCCCGCTCCGCGTATTTCGAGATCACGCAAGGCTATTTTAAAGCCTGAACCGAATTCCGTATAATCGCGTATGGCACTAAGCCGTTTCTCCGCTATTTCTGTGAGAACCGCTCCTTTGTTGAAAGTAAAATACGCATATGCGCGGCGGTTTGACCTTCCCACTCGTCCCCTTATCTGGTGAAGCTGAGAAAGTCCCATATTGTTCGCGTTTTCGATTATCAATGTATTGGCGTTGGGCACATCAATACCGGTTTCTATAATGGTAGTGCTTACCAGTATGTCAATTTCGCCTTCAATCATAGAATGCCATATATCAGACATTTGTTCGCGGTCCATTTGACCGTGAGCGACTGCGATTTTCGCATCAGGAGCCATTTGCGCAACACGCCCGGCGGTTGTATTTATCGATTCCACCCGATTATGCAGATAAAAAACCTGCCCTCCCCGCCGGAGTTCTTTTTTAATAGCTTCTCCGATTATCATTTCATCGTATTCTAAAACATAAGTTTGTACGGGCATACGGTCTCCGGGAGCTTCTTCGAGTACCGACATATCCCTGATACCTGACATTGCCATGTTTAGTGTTCTCGGAATAGGCGTTGCGGTTAGTGTCAGTGTATCAACATTTTTCGATATCTGCCGGAGCTTTTCTTTGTGCGCTACGCCGAAACGCTGTTCCTCATCAATTATAACGAGTCCGAGGTCACGGAATATTACATCTTTTGACACTATACGGTGTGTACCGACTATAATATCAATTTCACCTCTGCGTAAACGCCGCAAGGTTTCCTGCTGCTGTTTAGGTGAGCGGAACCGCGAAAGCATATCTACTTTTATCGGGAATCCGCGCATTCTTGAAAGCAGTGTTTGATAATGCTGTAAGGCTAGTATCGTCGTCGGAACAAGAATTGCGGTTTGTTTTCCTGAGGAAACCGCTTTAAAAGCAGCACGTAAGGCGACCTCAGTTTTACCGAAACCTACGTCTCCGCATAATAATCGGTCCATCGGAACGGATCGTTCCATATCTTTTTTAATTTCTTCGGCTGCGTTAAGCTGTCCCTCTGTTTCCTCATATTCAAAAGCCGCTTCAAAATCCCGCTGATATTCATCGTCGGGATAAAAAGCGTATCCGTCCTTGCGCTGGCGTTCGGCATAAAGGGCTATTAATTCTTTTGCCATAGCCTTGGTTGCCGCTTTTGCGCGGCTCTTTGATTTTACCCATTCGGTTCCGCCCATTTTGGAAAGCTTTAAAAGTCCGTCTTCCGAATGTGCTCCGATATATTTTGATACCATATCAAGCTGATTGACGGGGAGATACAGCATATCTGTTCCCGCGTATTTTATCTTGACAAAATCTTTTATTACGCCTTCTATTGTAAGACTTTCAAGACCGAGATACTGTCCGATACCGTGGTTTTGATGAACGATATAATCTCCGATATTTAAATCGGCGTAAGACATTATCTTTTCTTTTGTCGATTTTTTTGAAGATCCTTTCCGCTTTTTTGCGGTTATGGTTCTTCCGAGTTTTCCCGCGTTATGATACATAGATAGAAAAGCGAATTTCGTTGCCGTCAGTTCATAACCCAGATATCCCCGTCCGTTTATGATATTAACGGCTCCCGCAATGTTTTCAATTCCGTTAACTGAGGTTATTCCAAACTCTGATAATTCCTCTCTTATATTTTTGGCGGAGGTTTCATTTTCGCACATAACAACCGTACGATAATTGCTTTTTATATAAAAAGAAAGATCTTCTTTTAATAATCCGATATTGTCCGAGTATGAAACAGTTTGCTTTGTTTTGATATTAAAAATATTCGCAAGCTTCTTGCCGGCAATACCCGAAGCAAAATTATCGACGATAACCGATGCTCTTTTTTCGCATAAAACTGAAAAATCGGCTTCCCATCTGTTATAATCGGCATATACCGCCGATATCGTACCGCTTTCCAATAGTTCTGTCAAAAGCTGACGCATATGCCATTCAAACGATTTCAGTCTTTCGGTAACCGCGTTATATTCTTCTATCACAATGAGAGGGGAAGCGGCAAAATAATCAAGCATACATTCGCGTTCAGGATAAATAAACGATATATACTTGTCGATAAAATTCAATTCGGTTTTTGCGGTTACATTTTGAAGCTCATTCTCAAGAAGTTGTTTTGAAGTTTTGTCATCTATTCTTTTTATCTGGTTTGAAATTATCTTTTCAAGTTCCGCGCGTTTTCCTTCTTCAAGAATAATTTCACGGGAAGGGAGCAGTAAAAATTCGCTTGTTTCTTCGATACGCCTTTGAGTTATAATGTCAAATATACACAGCTTATCGATTTCATCTCCGAAAAATTCGGCACGGTAGGGATATTCGCATCCGGGAGGAAAAATATCTGCGATTCCGCCGCGGACCGAGTATTGTCCTACCCCGTCTACCATATCTACTCTGATATATCCTGTTTTTTCGAGAAATGAAATAATTTCTGAAATTTTATATTCCCCGCCGTTTTTTATCGGCATTCCTGCCGTTTTTAATATATTTTGAGGAATAGTATATTGCAAAGCCGCATCGGGAGTTGTTATTATCACATCATACTGACCCGCGGCGGCAGCCGTTAACACAGAAAGCCTCTCATGTTCGTATTCATGAGAAGCTGTTATATTGTGAAATAAAAAGTCGCGGATGGGATAAACCAATGCGTTAAGCCCCGCTTCGGCAAATGATGCTGCGATCTTTTGCGCTTCGCGTTCATCCGGAACAATTATAGGGAATCCGATTCCGTATTTTTTTTTGCAATCGTCGGCGAGCGTCATATAAAACGCAGTTCTAGCACCTTCGCACATTCCAGTAACTAAAATCGGAAGTGGTTTTGCAGATTTAATCTGTTTTTCCGTATCAGATAGTATCTGCGTATATTCCCGTTCAGCCCGGATGCTTTCTTTAATAAAATCCATTAATTATACCTGCCCATAGCTGTTTCTATATCTCCCGCAGCAATCAATTCTACGCAGGGCAGGGAAGCTTCTATACATTTATAAACATCTGACCTTTTTTCTGTTTCGATGTTTCCCAAAACCCAATCTACAATATCCCATTGAGGCGGACATATTCCCGCTCCGATTTTTATACGCGGAAAATTTTGTGTCCCGAGGTGTTCTATTATGCTTTTTATACCTTTATGTCCCCCGTCGCTCCCTTTGCGTTTTACTCTCATAACTCCGGTTTCAAAACTGATGTCGTCAAAAATTACGATAATATTTTCAGTTTTAATTTTATAAAAATCCGATGCTTGGCGTACAGCTTCTCCTGAGTTATTCATATACATCTGCGGTTTTAAAAATAATATGCGTTTATTTGATATTATACATTCCCCGGACAGCGAATTAAAGCGGATTCGGTTCACTTTGAAATTTAATTTTTGTGAAATATAGTCGATTGCCAAAAATCCGATATTGTGACGTGTGTGCATATATTTTTCTCCCGGATTTCCGAGTCCCGCCACTATAAAAGAAAAATTCTGAGCAGTGTTTTCTGTATTGTTTTCATTTATTTTAATTTTGTTGAATAAATCGAATATGTTAGACATTCTTACTCTTTTTTGTAATACAATTTTAATTATAATATATTTGCCTGATTTCGAAGAGGAGAAACGGGTTGGTCATCGAAAATTCTGAAAATAGCTTCGGCAAAGATATCGGTTGTAGATATTATTTTTATTTTATCAATGATTTTTTCATTCGGTATTTCTATTGTGTCGAGCAGTAATATTTCTTTGATAGGTGATTCTTTTAAACGTTCAATAGCCGGACCTGATAAAACACCGTGTGTCGCACACGCGTAAACCTCTGTTGCTCCTCCGGTTTCTATTAAAGCTTTTGCCGCGTTGCATAGGGTACCTGCGGTATCAATCATATCATCCACCAGTATACAAACTTTACCTTTTACGTCTCCCACGATATTCATAACTTCGCTTTCATTTGCCCTGTCACGCTTTTTATCTATCATCGCTATCGGTATATTATCGTATTTCGAAAACGATCTCGAACGGTTTACAGAACCGAAATCCGGTGAAACTGCTATTATATTTTCCATACTATCATTGAATTTATCGCGGTAATGCGGAATAAAGAGCTGTACTCCATCCAAGTGGTCTACCGGAATATCAAAAAAACCTTGTATCTGCTGAGCGTGGAGATCCATTGTTAAAATTCTGTCTGCACCCGCCTGCGTTAATATATCGGCGACAAGCTTTGCCGAGATTGGATCACGGGGTTTGGATTTCCGATCCTGTCTTGCATATCCGAAATATGGAATAACAGCGGTTATACATTTTGCCGAAGCGCGTTTGAAAGCATCGATTAAAATAAGCAATTCCATTAAATTATCATTTACCGGATATGATGTAGACTGGATTATAAAAACATCGCAGCCGCGAACGGTTTCGCCGATTGAAACGGATATCTCGCCGTCTGAAAATTTGCTGCATGATGATGTTCCGAGGTTATGTCCCAATTTAGCCGCAATGCTTTCGGCAAGCTGTCTGCTTGCGTTTGCCGCAAAGATTTTCATCTGCCTTCCGTTAGCTGACATAGGATTTGTACTCCTTTTTTTTATTATAACTGTTATTAAAATAAATATAAATTAACGAAACAAAACAGGGATCACATCCTGAAAATTATTTTAAGCTTTAAAATGATATAAATTGCATTAATTCGTTATGCTCTCAACAGTTTTACATCTTTTACACCAATATTATATCTTATCATTGATATCTTTTCAATACTATACATACAAATATATCCGCTTTTCTTTAAGATAAAAAATATCCGATATAAAAGAATTTTGCCCGACGGAAGTTTTTATAAAAGCAAATCCGGGTTGTATTTATTTTCATTAAATGGATTATATAAGAAACGGGTTATTTTATAGTGTAAAAATTCACATTAAATTAACAATCGTAAATAATGTCAATGATATAATGTTTTGGTTAATGATAATAAACATTTTTTGAAAGCAGGTAATTTGTGGCGCAGATAAATTGCGATAATATTACTTTATCATACGACGGCAATGCAGTTATTGAAAACTTGAGCTTCAGCGTCAGTGAAGGCGATTATTTGTGTATCGTCGGAGAAAACGGTTCGGGCAAAAGCACTTTAATCCGTGCAATTTTAAAACAGAAAGAGCTTTCGGGCGGTTCTGTCGTATGTGATAATAGGGGAATCGGATATCTTCCTCAGCAAACAAATGTACGGAAGGATTTTCCCGCAACGGTTTACGAAATTGTTCTCAGCGGTTTTTGCCGCCGTATGTTTTATACCAAAGTTAACCGCGAAAGCGTTTATAAAATTATGGATACGGTCGGTATATCGAAATATAAGAATCAGCTTTTCGCAACTCTTTCGGGCGGACAGAGGCAACGTGTTCTATTGGCCCGGGCACTTTGTTCGGCAAAAAATATTTTGCTGCTTGACGAACCCGCGGCAGGGCTTGATCCGATTATTACAGCGGATATTTATGAACTTATTTATTCCATAAACAAATCAGGTATGACTGTTATTTGCGTTTCGCACGATATTGCGGCTGCGATGAAATATGCTTCGCATATATTGCATCTTTCCCATGGAAGTAATTTTTACGGAACTGTTCCGGATTATATATCAAGCGATATCGGAAAAATGTATATCGGCGGGTGCGGCTGATGATAATTGAAATGTTTTCATATCCTTTTATTGTTCGGGCTGCGGTTGTCGGTTCGCTTGTCGCTTTGTGTGCCGCTATTTTGGGAGTAAGTCTTGTTTTAAAGAGATATTCTATGATAGGAGACGGACTCTCGCACGTAGGTTTTGGTTCTCTTGCCGTAGCCGCTTTAACCGGTTTTGCTCCGATGGCTGTAGCTCTTCCGATTGTATGTATAGCAGCGTTTTTTTTGCTTAGAATAAACGAAAATAAAAAAATCAAAGGGGACTCCGCCGTTGCCCTTATATCAACAGGCTCGCTTGCCGTCGGTGTTACACTGCTATCCTTTTCGCGGGGGGCGAATGTCGATCTTTCGAGTTATATGTTCGGCAGCATTCTCGCAATAAAACAGGAGGATGTTCCTCTGTATGCGATTCTCTCTTTCTGTGTTTTGATTTTATATATCGTATTTTACAATAAATTTTTCGCAATTACTTTTGATTCGGATTTTGCGGCTTCAACGGGGATATCCACCGGTTTTTTTGATACTCTGCTCGCTATGATGACGGCAATTGTTATAGTGCTTGGTATGCGTTTAACGGGTGCTTTGCTGATTTCCGCCCTGATAATTTTTCCTTCTCTCATCGCTATGCGGTTTTCGCGGGGATTCCGTTTTACTGTTGTGATTTCAGCGGCCGTTTCGGTTTCATGTTACATGGCGGGATTGATTGCTTCCTTTTATTTCGATTCACCCGCGGGGGCGAGTGTAGTGCTTGTAAATATTTTTGTGCTTGCTTTAGTTTCTGGAGTAACATCTCTTTTGCAAAAGATAAAAAAATAATAAAATTTAGTTGCAGCGGTATATTAAAAACAAAATAAAATAATAAAAATATTGAAGCAAATAAAAACTTGAATGGATGGTTTTTATTTGCTTCTTTTAAATAGATTTAAGCAGATTTATAATTTTCCTTTGTATAAAAAATACTTCTTAACTTACATTTTGAATTTTGAGGCTGGCTTTTTAAATTTACTGCCGAAATTGATTTTGGAAACAATCTTATATAAATATACTAAAATACTATTAATTCTCCGAAGGTAAAGTTACAGTAATTGTTGTACCTTCGTTTACAGCGCTTTTTAAATTAATTTTCCCTTTATTATACAATACAATATGTTTTACTATCGCAAGTCCTAAACCCGTTCCGCCTGTTATTTTTGATCTTGATTTGTCTACGCGGTAAAAACGTTCAAAAACCCGGTTCTGCGATTCTTTCGGAATACCTATTCCGGTATCTGTAATTGTTATTTTTATTTGCTTATCAGATAAAGAATTATCAGAAGCATACAAAACGTTTATATCGACTTTTCCGTTTGGTTTGTTATATTTTATTGCGTTGTCGATTAAATTGTAAAACAATTCATAAATTTGCGAACGGTTGGATTTATATAATATTTTTTCGGATTTTAAATTTAAACTTATATTGTTTTTTATTGCTTTTGCTTCAAGCGAACTCACCGTTTCCGCAGCTATCTGCGATATATCGACAATTTCGTTAAAATCATTATCAGAATTTTCGTCAAGACGGGATATTAAAATAATATCTTCTATTAATTTAATAAGCCGTTCGGATTCATCCTTTATTTTTGTATAAAATTTTTCTCTATCTTCTTCTTTGACAATCCCCCCGAGAAGAAGTTCGGCGTTTCCGTATATAGTGGTCAGGGGTGTTTTTAATTCATGTGAAACATTTGCTGAAAATTCTTTACGTATTGTTTCCGCGTTTATTTTTTCGGTGATATCCATAAATAGTATTACTATTCCGATTCCCGCAACAGGGCTGAAATATGCGCGGTATGTTTTATTTTCTCTGCTGATATTCATTTCACCCCGTTTTCCTCCGAGGCTGCCGCTTATCATAGAAGAAAATTCCGTATCACGGAATAATTCCAGTATGTTTTTACCGCTTACATCTTCTTCTATGTCATAAAAGGATTTAATATTTTTATTTGCGGAAATAACAAATCCCTTCTGATTTAATATGATAACACCTTCGCTCATGTTTTCCATAATAGTAGTCATCGTATCACCGCGTTTTTTTAAATCCTCCATTTGCAATTCTATTTCTGCTCGCTGTTCGTAAATTGTTTTTATAAACGGAGTCAATTCATCATAGGGAATGTTTATTTTACCGTTCAGCTCAACTTCATTTAGGGGTTTTATTATCCGTTTTGTCAAGCTTCCCGCCGTTATGTAACCGAGTATTATTATAATTAATAATACTAATATAATAGCCGGAATTGTTTTTATAAAAATACCGAAAATACTGTTTATAGTTTTTGCAACACGCAAAACCGAACCGTTATCAAGTTTTACCGCGTAATAATAAGTTTCCTGCCCGAGTGTATCCGAAAAACGTTTGCTTTCTCCTTCGCTTCCGTTAAGAGCTTCTATAATTTCTTCGCGGTCAGAATGATTCGGAAGCGAATTAACATCTTCATCATCGTCGTATAAAACAATCCCTTCGGTTCCGACAATAGTTAAACGCATGTCCGGTATAGTTAATTTTTCGTATTCATTTTCGTTTATGACATACCGCAGCATCTTTGCTCTTTCTCTTATTTCACTTTGTACCGATTGCGAAAATTGATTATAAAAAATTACGCATAAAATCGAAGCTGTAACAAACAAGCTTATTGCGGTTATTATCAAAATGCAAAAAAATATACGGCGTTTCATTTAATGTCAAACTCCTATCTTATAACCGACATTGCGGACTGTAGTTATAATATCTCCGTTATCGCCTAATTTTTGACGCAATGATTTAATATGCATATCGACAGTCCGGCTTTCCCCTTTATAGTCAAACCCCCAAACTTGTGAAAGAAGCCTATCCCGATTCAAAACAATTCCTCTGTTTTTCATCATGTAATACAAAAGCTCAAATTCTTTAAATGTAAGCATTATTTCATTTTCCCCGGAAAAAACAATACGCTTTTCGTAATTTAACGATATATTTCCGGCTTTCATTACAGGGTTAGTTTCTTTATCAATAGTGTAACGGCGTAAAACTGCCCGGATACGCGAAATTGTTTCCATAATTGAAAAAGGCTTAACTATATAATCGTCCGCTCCGAAATCAAGACCCCTTATGCGGTCGTATTCCGTTCCCTTAGCAGTCAGCATTATCACCGGAATTTTTTTGTATTTTTCAGAAGAACGTATATTTTTAAGAATAACTATACCGTCATCTCCGGGGAGCATTATATCAAGCAAAACCAAATCGGGAGTTTCTTTTTTTAAAGCTTCCCAAAAAAGCACCCCCGACTCAAAACCTACGGCTTTAAATCCGGTTGAATTTAATGCGTATACAACCATTTCGCGTATATTTTCGTCATCTTCGGCTATATATACAATTTGTAAATTGTTATCTCTCATAAAACCTGTTTATCTTTATGTTTTCCTGTTATTGAAAATATTACCCATTCTGCGATATTTACGGCGTGATCACCGATTCTTTCGTAGTATTTTGCTATTTGGAGCAAATCGAACGCCTGTTCTCCGTTTTTCACATCTTCGTGAACCATATTTATTAAATCCTTTTTTACGGTAATATAAAGATCATCTACAACATCATCATATTCAATAACGGATTCGGCAAGCAATAAATCTTTTTTAACAAAAGCGTCGATGGAATCAGTAACCATTTTAATAGTCGCTCTTGCCATTTGAGGTATATGTTCAAGCTTTTTTATATATTCCTGATCCGAAAGATATATACATAATTCGGATATATCAGCCGCTTGGTCTCCTATTCGCTCCATGTCTGTTATCATTTTCAAAGCCGTTGATATTTGTCTTAAATCACGTGCTACCGGTTGTTCATTGAGCAGCAGTTTTAAGCATTTGCTTTCTATTTCTTTTTCTCTGTCGTCGATTATCGGGTCTCCTGAAATTATTTTTTTTGCCGTTTCCGCGTCATGCTCCAGCAAAGCTTTTGTGGCTTGGGCAATGGCGCTTTCTATCAGAGCTCCCATTTCTATTAAATTGTTGTTTAAATCATTTAATTGTTCGTCAAAACGGCTCCTCATTATCCGAACCTCCCGGTAATATAATCTTCTGTTTTTTTGTTTTGCGGCATGGAAAATATTCTTTCGGTATCTCCGTATTCGATGATTTCCCCTAATAAAAAAAATACGGTTTTATCGCTTATTCTTGTCGCTTGCTGCATATTGTGAGTTACAATTATTATACTATATTTTTCGCGTAATGTCAGCAATAATTCTTCAATTTTTCCTGTGGAAATCGGATCAAGCGCGCTCGTGGGCTCATCCATTAATAATACTTCCGGCGATACTGCCAAAGCACGGGCAATACAAAGCCTTTGCTGTTGTCCTCCTGACAATCCTAATGCGGATTTTTTCAATCTGTCTCTTATTTCTTCCCAAATTGCCGCTTTTTTTAAAGAAAACTCGACTATTTCATCGAGATCATATTTTGCTTTTACTCCGTGTGTTCTCGGACCGTACGCTATGTTATCATATACGCTCATCGGAAAAGGATTCGGTTTTTGAAAAACCATTCCCACTCGTTTGCGGAGTTTATTTACATCGATATTATCATATATATTTTCTCCGAAAAGCTTTACTTCGCCAGTTATTTTGCAGCTTTCGATTAAATCGTTCATACGGTTGAGAGATTTGAGAAGCGTTGATTTTCCGCATCCGGAAGGACCGATAAAAGCGGTGATGTTTTTTTGTTCTATATCCAGATTAATGTTTTTCAAAGCTTTATAATCACCGTAGAAAAGATCTAAATTTTTAATATTAAAACAATCCATTTAACTAGTTGTCTCCGTTTTTGTTTATAGTTATTTTATTTTTCTTTTGGTGTTTTGCCTCTTTTTCCAAGCCGATCCGTCCGAAATGTTTGGCTAAAAAACCGGACAAAATATTTATTAATGCAACAACAATCAACAATATAAAAGCGGTCGCATATCCTTCGTTTACATGGAGTCCCTCGCTTGCGAGCGAATACATATGAACCGATAATGTACGGGCGCTTTGCATAGGGGAAACAGGTATCTGCGCGACTGTTCCTGCCGTATATATAAGCGCTGCCGTTTCACCTACAATTCTTCCTATCGCCAAAATAATTCCCGCTAATATTCCGGGCATAGCGGACGGTAATACTATTTTAAAAACCGTTCTCAGCTTACCTGCCCCGAGACCGAACGACCCTTCCCGGTAAATATCCGGAATAGATTTCAAAGCAACTTCGCTTGAGCGCATAATTAAAGGAAGAATCATTATAGAAAGGGTAAATGAACCCGAAAGAATCGAATATCCCCAGCCTAAGTAATCGGCAAAAAACAACATTCCGAAAAGACCGTATATAATTGACGGAATTCCCGAAAGTGTTTCGGTCGTTATTCTTATTAAATTTACCGTTTTATTACCGCGTTTAGCGTATTCGTTTAAATAAACAGCCGCAAAAATTCCGAGAGGGACAGAAATTAAAATTGATAACAAAGTCATTATCACTGTTGTTATCATCGAAGGCATAAGAGATACGTTTTCGCTGTTGTATGTAAAAGAAAAAAGTGAGGGTTTTATATTCGGAATTCCCTTTATAACTATAAAACCTATTATCGAAATAAGGAAACCGATTGTCAAAAAAGCCGCCGCCCAAGTTAGCATTGCCATTATAGATTCTGATATTTCATTTTTTCTTTTCATTGTTTATTTCCCCTGCCTAAAGCCGAAAAACTCAAGTTGATAATTAAAATAAAAACAAACAATACAACTCCGGTAGCTATCAGAGCTTCACGATGAAATTCTCCCGCGTAACCCATTTCAATTACGATGTTTGCTGTCAGCGTTCTTACTCCGTCAAGCAGGGAATTGGGTATACGCGGCTGATTTCCCGCTACCATAATAACTGCCATAGTTTCGCCTACAGCGCGTCCGATTCCCAGTACAGAAGCGGCGAATAATCCGTTTTTGGCTGCCGGAATAATGATAAAGAATACGCTTCTGTAATGCCCCGATCCCAAAGCCAGCGAGCCGTCGTAATAACTTTCGGGTACAGCGCGTATCGCACTTTCGGAAATTCCTATTATTGTAGGTAATATCATCACCCCGAGCAGTACACATGCTGATAATATGCTGTCCCCGAACAGAGGAACGATAACCGACATACCAAAGAAACCGTAAACAACACTGGGAATACCGGCCAAAAGATCAAAACCGGGTTTTAAAATTTTATATACTTTCTTCGGACAAGTGTGAATTAAAAATACTGCCGTCAAAATTCCTATGGGGACACCGATTATAACGGCACCCGCGGTTATATAAATACTTCCGATTATCATCGGGAAAATTCCGAACATAGGCGGAATGTCTGTCGGAGACCAATCAGTACCAAACAAAAAATTAAATATTCCTATTTTTTCTACAGCGGGCAAACCTTTGCCGAATAAAAATATGCATATTAACGCAACAGCTAAAACAGATACAAGCGCCGACAAAAAAAACAAAGCGCTCATAAACTTTTCTTTTAATTTAATCATATATTATTTCGTTCCAATTTGTTTTTACGCCTGTGAATATTTCTTTTACTTGATCTTTCGTTAAATTTTCGAGAGGGTTGTTGTTGTTTACAATAACTGCTATTCCGTCGATTGCTATTTTATAAGAAATAAGATTCGCAAGCTCTGTATCCTTTAAATCACGGCTTGCCATACCGATATCGCAAGTACCGTTTATTGCGTCTTTCATACCGGTGGAAGAATCACTTTGCTGAATTTCAATTACCGCGTTTGTGTTTATTTTAAGATAAGCTTCTTTTAATTTTTCTATAACCGGAGTGACGGATGAGGAACCGCTTATTATTATTTTACCCGAGAGATTATTTCCGGTGTATGATTCCGCGCTGCCGTTTATAGGAATAT
This sequence comes from Eubacteriales bacterium, assembly GCA_031549925.1. Classification (GTDB taxonomy): domain Bacteria; phylum Bacillota; class Clostridia; order Oscillospirales; family CAG-272; genus JAVBPA01. The sequence continues at coordinate 8,631 of JAVBPA010000082.1, read as the reverse complement.
ATTTTTCGCCGGATATAACCTCCTGACCTTCAGAAGATAAAATATAATCTATAAAATCTTTTACCAGACCTGCCGCTTCTCCTTTTGTTGCTATATTGAACGGACGCGAAATTTCGTATGTACCATTTTTTATATTTTCGGCAGAAGCTGTGACATCATTGATTTTTATCGTTTTAACAGTATCGTTTAAGGAGCCGAGAGAAGTATAACCAACAGCGTATTTATTACCCGATATTTTAGTCATCATTACATTTGTTTGCGTTGTTATAATTGTTTCTTTTGTTGTCGTGTCTTTTTTATTGCCTTCGCTGTCTTTTATTTCGATTCCGAAAAGCCCTATAAATGCTTCTCTTGTACCCGAACCGTCTTCGCGTGATACGACTGTAATGCTTTTTTCTTTGTCGAAGGTTTGACTCGAACAGCCCCCCGTCAATAAAATGATAATCGTTAAAATTGCTGCTAAACTAATATTTTTCAAAAAAAAATCCTCCGTATTTGATTTATGAAACCATAATACGGCAGGATTATATAATACATATTCAGTTGTATGTAAAAATCACGTAAAATAATATTATTATACGAATAAGTTCCGTTATATCAAATCAAGCGGAATTTTTCTGATTCCGAGGCTGTCGAGACATATTCCGTTATTTTCCGCGTTACCCATGCAATAAGCGGCAAGCAATGAGTTATCATCTGTAAAATGAATTGCAGGATAACAAAAACCGCTTTCCGGATCATCCTCCAGTACTTGCTGAGGGCTCCATGATTTTCCGTCGTCCATACTTTTTGATATTACAAGCGGAGTTCTTCCCCAGCCGGCTTTTGAAATATATCTGCCGTTATAACGCGGTACCGGATTCCAAATCGAATATAAATATCCTGTTACGGGATTCCTTTTTATTTTCATCGGAGAATCGGGTGATGTAAATACAGATTGTCCGGGCGGTGTAAATTTAACCATACCGTCCAAGGAATAACATTCGTATTGAAAACCTCTGTCTGTTCTGGCATATGCCCAAATAACTCCGTTTTTCAATTCCACTACGCCGGGTTCCTGTATTCCGCTGTAAGAGTTTGCGCTGTCTGCCAAAGTCATTCTGCCTCTTTGTTCGCGTATTACAAACTTGTCTCCGCCGTGTTCTTCTAAAGTGAAGAAATGACCTTCGCCGAAAGCGTCGAAACGAAGCATACGGTTTGTTTTATCATTATTTTGAAAACGATGAAACGCCACGGGTAAAACTAAACGACCGTCGCTAAGCAGTTCTATACGGTCGTTGTTCAGCACATAATAACCGGGAAGAAAATCGTTTACGCATATTCCCGATGAAAAATATTCTCCGTCATAAGTTTTTGTGTAACCGAATTCGCACATTCCGTCTCTTTTTTTAATTATAAATATAAAAACCGCAGCTCCGTCTTTTGAAATAAAAGATGAAACGCTCATTATGTTATCGGTATCGTAATCGGCGGCTTTTGCTATTAGTTTATAATCGCTCCAGCTATCTCCTTCGTCTCTGCTTGTGATCAGAGCAATATTACAGCATTCGTCATCTTCGCTTGTTTCACCCTCAAAACGGCTGTATGCGAATAACAATATATCCTTGTATTTTATAAAAGCACCCTCGCTGTTGCGGGGATTGTTTTTTTGAGGTTTTAATATACATGTAAGTTTTCCGGGATTCTGCATAATGATACCTCGTATAATTTTATGAAATTTTTTTGTTTGACAGACGATAAATCTGATAATTTATTTTAAATATCAATCAGGCTTTAATTCTTCCGTAATTAAAAATTTCGTGTTCCGGTATTTCCGTTTCCGGTGTTGCCGCGTTTTATTGACCGGCGGTTCTGAGATAAAATTTTAATGGTTTTTAATATTTCGGAAATAGTCAAAAAATGATTTTTATCCATGTCTTTTACATAGGAAATTAATTTACTTACACAAACTATTTGTTCGATTTTATTTTTAAACTTTGTATTTGAATCATAATAAGTTAAAATTGTTTTAACCGGAATATTATCTACATGTTCTCTTTTAAAAATATTATTTACTGAATTTGAAAGCATTGCGTTGATATCAAGGGGATTTTTCATTTGCGTTATATTAGAATTATAAAATTGCCGCCAGTCGCCGCGAAACGGATTTTCAATAGTTCCGTGCAAATCCCGGATAGTTATCAAAAGAATACCGCCCCTGTTTACTATCAAATAGTCAACGCGGAATAGTTTTGAAGCGGGATCATCGCTGAAAGGAAAAATGGGTTGTTTCATTATGTGGGATTTAGAAAAATTCGCGGCTAATAATTTATATATCAAATCCCCGCTTTTTTCTTTTGAGGATAAAAGCAGCTGCGTTTCAATATAAGCCTTCAGCTTTAAAATAATATACACCAAAAATACCGCAGTCAGTATGACTGCAGTTCCTATGCAAAATTTAACAAATATATCCATTTTTGCATACTCCGGTTTTTGGTATACTGGTAAAGAATATTCTTTTTAAAATATTCAATTATTAATCTTCGCAAATTTCCGACAAATAATTAACGACGTCTCCCACCGTTATAAACTTATGGATATCATCATCTTTAATTTCAATACCGAATTTTTCTTCGCACATTAATATTAAATCCGCAAGTTCCAGCGAATTTATTCCCAAATCTGCGATAAGTTCGGCATTCATGGTTATTTCTTTTTCCGGTATCTGAAGATCTTCCGCTAATATTGTCTTTACTTTTTCAAACATTATATGTTTCCTCCGAAATATTATGAGTTTTTTATATTTATTTAATTAAAAATCTTTTTATTTTACGTGAAGACGTTTTTTCAAACGGTTCGCTTCTTAATTCAATCTGCCTTATTTGTTTATAAACGGGTAAAGACCGGTTTATATTGTTTATTATATCTTTTAAAATAATTTTAATTTCATCGGCGGTTTTGGTTTTGCGAAGCTCCTCACAAGGATATATTACAGCCGTTATTTCAATATCGCCTTTTTCACTTTTTCTGCTTATTATTACCGATTCTTCGATTAATATATTTTTTGAAAGATATTCTTCCAATTCCTCCGGATATATGTTTTTACCGTTTGACAGTATTATAATATTCTTTTTGCGTCCGGTTATGTAAATATAACCTTCATCGTCCATATATCCTATATCTCCGGTTCGAAACCAGCCGTCGTCGGTTAAAACTTCCGCAGTCGCTTCTTCATTTTTGTAATAACCCATCATGACGTTGTTTCCCTGCACCAGTATTTCACCGGTTTTTATACCTTCGTCGGTTATATCTCCGCTTGATATATCAATTTTTACATTACAGCCGAAAACAGCCTGACCGACAGAACGGTATTTTATTTTATCCGGATGGTTTACGGCAACAAGCGGAGCACATTCCGTTATTCCGTACCCTTCGAGCAAAATAATTCCGAAGCTGTAAAAATCTTTTATCAATTTTGGACTGAGAGGGGCTCCTCCGCATATCATACAGCGCAAATTTCCCCCGAGACCTTTGCGGATTTCCGCGAATATTTTATCACGCAGGTCGATACCTAAGCTAAGCAGGGAATCGCTTAATTTCATAGCAAGCCTGACCTTTTTTGTCATTCCCTTTTTATCTATTTCCGCCCAAATGCGTTTATACATTGTCTCAGCATACAAAGGAACAACGGCAAGCGTGGTGGGTTTAAACTCCAGTATATTTTTCATTGTGTTTTTTAAACTGTCGTTTATAAACATTGATCCGCCGATACCGCATATTCCAAGCTGCGCGCAGGTTATTTCATACGAATGATGAATCGGCAGTAAATCAACAAAAGTATTTGTATAATCAAGCTCCATTGAGATAATCGAAGCGTTTACAGCGCTGATTAAATTAAAATGGCTGATCATAACGCCTTTGCTTGTACCGGTCGTTCCTGATGTAAAAAACAGGACTGCGAGCTTATTCATATCCGGTTTGAAATTTATAAATGAATTATTGCCGTTTTTTATTTCTTCTCTTCCGTATTGCAAGATATCGTAGAATTTATAGCATAAATTTGCTTTTATTTCTTCCGTTTCCGGCATTATCGGAATAAACATTTTTACGTTTTTCATCTCAGAAGAACGTTTTATCAAGCGGTTGTTGAAAATATCGGTATATATTACAGCGCAGGCTTCGCTTATATTTATAAAATTAATAATTTCGTCGTCTGATATATCTCTGTCAAGCGGTACGGAGCATCCCCCGCAGCTTATTGCCGAAATAAAGGAAATCATATATTCAGGGCAAGTATCGCCTATTATTACAAACCTTTTACCAGCTAAACCGTATTTAAAAAAAGCTGTTCCGAGAGCGTTTATATCGCTGTTGTATTTAGCATAAGACAGAGTTTTTATCTCATTCCCGCGCCGGTATGCATAAAAATTTTTATTCGGATATTCGTCGGCGTTATATTGAGTTATATGTCTCAGATTTTCATATACTGGAGGCCGTTTTTTAGCCTTTAGCTTATAAATCACTTTATACCTTTCTCTGGAATCAAACACAAAATTATAAAAATTTTACCCAAACAATTATTTACTATTATATTTTATATCCTTTTCTTTGTCAAGGACATTTTATTATAATAAAACATTTTTCCAAATTTCCAAACATCAGCGGCAAATAAAGAATTAAAAATTAAAATATGTGTTTACAAAAGAAATATTTTATACTATAATATTTAATGTTGTTATAAAGTATTATAATATGCTGACCGGCGGAGCAGTATTATTACAGTGCCGGAGAATAGGACGAGGTTTATTTTCATGAAAACATGTGTAAGTTCATACAGTTTCGGTGAATATATAAGCGACGAAAAGCTTGGATTATACGGTCTTATCGCTAAAGTCGCGGAAATGGGTTTTGACGGAATCGAATTTAGCGAGGGTGCTTGGAGCGGCGGACTTTCGATGGATGTAGCGCGCCGTATAAGAGAATGTGCTGCGGAAAATAATCTTGAAATGGTTTCGTATTGCGTAGGAGCTGATTTTATAAACGGCTCGAACGGTATTTTAAAAGACGAGATAGAACGCCTTTACAAGCAATTAGATTTTGCTGCCGCAATGGGTGTTAAAAATATGCGTCATGATGTAACCGGCGGTTTTAGGGGAAGAAAAGTTAATTGCGGTTACGATGATGCTGTTCCGATATTGGCAGAGGGCTGCCGTGAAGTCGCAAAATATGCGGAACAAATCGGATTAGGTACTATGACGGAAAATCACGGATTCTTTTCACAGGACGCACAAAGAGTTGAAAAACTTATAAACGCTGCCGGGCATCCGAATTTCGGTGCGCTTGTTGATATCGGAAACTTTATGTGCGCAGATGAAACACCTCCGCTTTCCGTGGGAATACTGGCTCCGTATGCGAAACATGTCCACGCAAAAGATTTCCACTTCAAAAGCGGTATGGATATAAACCCAGGTGCGGGATTCTTTATGTCCCGCGCAGGCAATTATCTTCGCGGAGCTATAATCGGTCACGGCGACGCTATGGTTTACCAGAGTATTCAAGCTCTCCGCAGAGTCGGTTATGACGGATATCTTTCAATCGAATTCGAAGGTATGGAAGATAAACTCGTCGGAATATCGACAGGTCTTTCTAATTTGAAGAGATTTATCGGTTAATATTTTATTTATATTGCATTATTCAAAAAAAATTCGGGAAGAGTTTAAAATATATTGACCGGAAAAGTGAATACATATATTTTAAAAGTTAATAATCAAATACAAGCAAGTAACAGCCGGACATCTTCGTCGCATTGACGTATTGTCCGGCTTGATAAGGTTATGAATATGAAAAATAAAACAGATAAAAATGATAAAACAGATAAACATAATAAAAAAGACGAGGCAGAAACGAACAAATCCGCACGTCCGCCGAATAAAAGCAACACCAAAAGACTAATAATAATTCTTGTATCCTGTGTTGGTTTAATGGTTGTTCTCATTCTGTTGAACAATATAAATTTTTCTGCCGATATTTCCGAGTGGTTCGGGGGCAGAAAAGAAGAAACGGTTATAAAACCTTATCTTGAACGACCTGATTATAAAATAAATATTTATGAAAATGAATTATACATGGCTAAAAATTTGAACATAAATTATTCGGATGGTTTTGCCGCTTCTATGATATCGGAAACAATTAACGAATACGGAAAAATAGGAGAATTTTTCCTCGGTTATTTCAAAACGATAAGAGAAGGGGACGCTGTTAAATACAACTCTTATTTCACGGATATTTATTATGAGGATGAAGATAATAAAGAATACAAACGTTTTACCATGCAGATGCTATACGACGCGGAAGTTGAGCTTATATCAGATACACTTATCGAATCCGGAGAATACAAGGGTATAACCCGGTATCTCTTTAAAGTTTCATACAAAATTATGCAAAACAACGGAACTTTCCGAGATGATATGCCGAGTGATACTATGGTCCCCGTGTTAATGGAAATTTTATCAGATGAGAACGGAATGAAAATCAACAGTATAACAAAAAATAAAACGGTAATTTAAGGCGGTGTTTTAAAAAGTATGATACTTAACATTACATTCACACAGGCAGGACCGTATTTTTGGATCATGCTTATGACTATATCCTGTATATCGCGTATATATACTTCGGTTATACGTCTTAGATGTATGGTACCGGCGTGTTTTTTGGCGCTTTCGCTTTCTCTTTTAAATGTACGCTTATGGATTAGTGTATTTGTATTTGTTGTATCACTTGTTTTATTTAATATATTTTATTTAATATACCGGATATCATACCGCAAAAAAAATAATTATAAAATTTAAACGACGGAGTAAATATAAAGAATGAAAAAAATCGCAGTAATTATGGGAAGCGACAGTGATCTGCCGAAACTTGAGCCGTGTTTCAGCATGCTTAAAAAATTTAATATAACTTTTGAGGCACGTGTAATCAGTGCGCACCGCACACCGGACACCGCGGCGGAATTTGCAAAAAACGCGGCAGACGAAGGTTTCGGAGTTTTAATCGCGGCAGCCGGAAAAGCTGCTCATCTGGGAGGTTTTCTCGCGGCTTATACTATTCTTCCCGTTATCGGAATACCTATTAAAAGTTCGGCTCTCGAGGGAATTGACGCGTTGCTTTCCATGGTTCAAATGCCTGCGGGAGTTCCGGTCGCGGTGGTTTCGATCGACGGAGCTGCAAACGCGGCTATACTAGCGGCACAAATCATAGCTCTTGAGGATAAGGAACTTTCTGATAAACTGATACGATATAAAAAAGATATGGCGGAAGAAATCGCAAAAAAAGATTTGAAAATAAAAATGGAGATATAGAATGCCTACATATTCAACGGATAGATTCGAAGATAAATTAAAAGAAGAATGCGGTATTTTCGCAATATATGATCCCGCGGGAGTTTATGACGTGGCACGCCTTACCTATTCGGCTTTATATGCCTTGCAGCACCGAGGTCAGCAAAGTGCGGGAATTGCGGTAAACAACGACGGAAAGCTTTTCTGCCACCGTGACAGCGGTCTCGCGAACGAAGTTTTTAACGATATGGTTTTAAATTATTTAAAAGGTAATTACGCTCTGGGTCATGTTCGTTACAGTGCTATGGGAGCGGAAGGACGCGAAAACGCCCAGCCGTTTATTTGCAAATATTACAAAGGTCAGATAGCAATCGCCTATAACGGAAATTTGACAAACGCAGATAAAATAAGAACGGCACTTGAAAAAACCGGAGCGATGTTCCAGACAAATTCCGATGCTGAATTATTAGCTTATATGATAGCACGGGAGCGTTTTTCGGAAGCTACGACCGACCGCGCAATTTTATCGGCTATGGATAAAGTAGAGGGTGCATACAGCGCGGTTGTTTTGTGTTCAAATAAAATGATAGCTTTCCGCGACGCAAACGGATTTAAGCCTCTGTGTATGGGTAAACGCGGAGACGCGTATATTTTTGCTTCCGAATCCTGCGCTATCGAATCGATAGGCGGAAAAGTTGTGCGTGATTTACTGCCCGGTGAAATAATTGTCGTGAACGAAAACGGATTTACTTCTCATACCGATAAATGCGGAAAGAAAGGCAACTTATGTATCTTTGAACATATATATTTCGCCCGTCCGGATTCTGTAATAGATAATCAAAGCGTACATTTCGCAAGATTTAACGCCGGAAAATATCTTGCGCGCCGCGACAAAGTAGATGCGGATATTGTTATAGGAGTTCCCGATACGGGGCTTGATGCGGCTCTCGGCTATGCAAATGAATCAGGTATTCCTTATGCCATAGGTTTGATTAAAAACCGTTATATCGGGCGTACATTTATACAAACACATCAAAACGAACGCGAGGAGCTTGTAAAAATCAAATTAAACGCCGTGCGGACGGTATTGGAAGGTAAGCGGGTAATTGCGGTTGACGATTCAATTGTACGCGGTACTACGACTGCGAATTTAATAAAGCTAATCCGTGAAGCGGGAGCGAAAGAAGTTCACCTGCGTATTTCTTCTCCTCCGTTTCTGCACCCTTGTTATTTCGGAACGGATACGCAGTCACGCGATAAACTCATCGCATGCCGTATGTCGCAGGAAGAATTCAGACTTCATATTGATTCTGAT
>JAVBPA010000020.1:0-4648 GCA_031549925.1 Eubacteriales bacterium | reverse complement strand
GAAGCTCTTTCGGAAAGCGTCGATATTAATGACCATAATCGAAATATGATCGTTTACAGCAAAGCTGCGTACTTGCTCCAGCTTGCTTGAATCATAAACGAAAAAGTCGCAGACTGTGTTGTTATAAAGGTTTGCGAAATGCTCTTTTGTTATTTGGAGAGACTTGTAAACGCCCTCTTTGATTGCGATAGAGGGGACAACGATAATAAATTTAGAAAAGCCGTATTCCCGGTTCAGCTCGAAAATGGAACGCAGATAGACATAGGTTTTGCCTGTTCCGGTTTCCATTTCCACATCAAAATCATACTTCCCGGATAGGAGCATTTTACTCTGCGGCAAGCCATTGCGAAGCTGTATATCTTGTAGATTGGCAAGAATCTCTTCCTCGTTAAGTTCGAGTTTGTTGCCGATACCGTTTTCAGTTTCTATTACACCCAATAATTCTTTATGAGATGAAACAGTAAATTGTGATTTTTTCAATGTTTGCCCACGAAACAAATCGACAACCGAAGCAATAGCATGTTTTTGGTATAGAAGTTCGGAATCAAATTGGAGTTTCATTCAGCCAATCCCCCTTATACCGTAGTAAACGAATCTTCTTCGAGTCCGGCGAGTTTGAAAATTTCTCTTATATTAATTTTCACACTATCGGAAGCGAAGCCGTTATCTCTGAACAAAACTTTCCATGTTTCCGGCTTTTTTTCATTATACAATTCGACCATACCCCTGGCAACATCGGTTGTGATTTCATCGTTTATGCAAATCATAAGCGAACCGGAATCGATAAAATAGACTTTTTTACCGTCGATAACTTTTTCGTCAATCGGGCAGGCAAGGTCAAGCCCCATTTTTATTATGATTTCGTAAACCACATCAAGTTCGGTGCGTCCGGCAATATAATTATCTACGCTATTTTGCAAAGAACGTTCAAGATTATCGTAATCCGGTTGCCATTTCATCAGATTGGAGCTGTCGAGCTTGAAAACCTTGAAGCCGATGTCAAGGCTGTCAGCGTTTACGGCGGGTTTATCAACATCAAACTTTACCTGTCCGTTTTCCTTTTCCTTTAATTCGGCTTTGATTTTATCACCGGCGCGGCGAATACGTTCCTTGCCGATTTCGCAGATATTTTTATATCCTGCCTTGAAAGCCTCGCTCTTTTCGTCAGTCGGCTCGGGGAGCTGAACGCAAATAAACTTGCGGTTGCCTCCGTCCTCGGCGTTGAGTTGCATAACGGCGTGGGCGGTTGTAGCTGAGCCGGAGAAGAAGTCGAGAACAATAGAATCCTTATTCGAAGCTATTTGCAACATACTAATTACCAATTCTTTAGGCTTGGGGGTATCAAAGACTTGTTTTGACTCAAACAAATCTTTAATAATGGCTGTAGCTTGTCTTGTCGTTCCAAACCTATCTCCATCCCAAAGGTTTTCTGGCGTTCTTCCTTCTTGTTCGCAAAGGTATATCTTCCTAATAATTCCAGAATAATCGTTTTTGAATATGATCTCCCCTGTGAGAATTTTTTCTTTTATGCTATCCTCTGACCACCGCCATCCATTTTCAGGGGCGTGAATTATCGCCCCATTAGGAGCAACTATGTCAAAACATAATGTTTTTCTATAATTGGGACTTCTAACATCCCCATTCCTCCACATTCCTTTTGGATCGTTATCGGGATTAGAATAATTTTTATTATCTTCATCTCTCCGCTCAAAATGAAACTCATGTAAGGTATCAATATTTTTGGTAAAAACAAGATTAGTATTGTATTGTCTCGAAAAATGACGCTCATCGTTTTTGCTTTGTTGGGTGTGTTTCCATGCTATTGAGGCTACGAAATTATCCTCTCCAAACACTTCATCACAAATTTTTTTCAGATTATCGACTTCGTTATCATCAATGCTAATAAAAATAACCCCATCATCTGTCAGCAAATTCCTCGCCAGCCTAAGCCTCGGATACATCATATTAAGCCAATCGGTGTGGTAGCGTCCGCTCTCTTCTGTGTTGGTGCTTATTCTGTTGCCCTCTCCGTCCACTTGTCCGGTGATTTTTTTATAGTTCTCAATGCTATCGGAAAAGTCGTCGGGGTAGACGAAATCGCCGCCCGTGTTATACGGCGGGTCTATGTAAATCATCTTGATTTTGTTGTGATAGCTCTTTTGTAAGAGTTTCAGCACTTCAAGGTTGTCACCCTCTATATATAAGTTTTGTGTCGTGTCCCAATCCTTGCTTTCTTCCTTGCAAGGTCGCAGCGTTCCCGTAGACGGCGTTTGCGAAAGCCGCAGCGCTTTGCCTTTGCCGTTCCAGGTGAAGTTATAACGCTCCCTGCTGTCGTCCACATACTCGCCGAGAAGCTGCCTTAGCTTATCAAAATCGACCTTGCCCTCGCAGATTACTTCAGGGAAAAGGGTTTTGAGGTTTTCTATATTCATTTCGGCAATGTCCGGCGTGCTGCCTTTTAAGTTAGTCATTGCGGGTTTCCTCCTTAGCTGGCTTAGAATTATTAGATAATGTATTATTCATAGATATATAATTTGTTTTTATAATAAATTCGTTGTATTCTCGACGGGTAGTTGCTTCATTTGAAATCAATTTCGGTAAATAGGAATTTTTATATTTTTTCAAAAAACTGTTTTCCATGATTTACCTATGAATTATAAATAAATTTTTTTTATTATATCACATTAAAACGAATTTTTCTATACAAAAAAACAACAAACCCGGTAATTGCCGAAATTTGTTGTTTTTGAAATTGATATTCAATATAGATGCAATATCAATCAAATTAAATACAGTAAATCTAATTATTACAAATAGTTTTTTAGATTCTGGATATTATTTTCTTCTGTTGTCAAAAGCCGATTTGCAAGTGTTTTCGCTTCCTCTGAGGCGTTAGGATATTTTTTTAAATTTTTAGTAACATCAATAACTCCCATCATACTGCCCTGCATCATCATTTCTGAAATGTGCGAAGGAGAATGATCTGTTAAAGTTTTCATAGTTATCGACATATATGCTCCGGCTTCCTGCATTTTGGGAATACCTTTTTCGTTTTGATTTATTCCATGGAGCTGGTTTGCCGCTTCATTGTTTATAGATTGATATTCGTTTAATTGTGTATTCAATTGATTTAAGAAATTAATATCTTTCGTTTTTGAAGTCAATAGTTCTATAGTAGTTATACCCATTTGCGAATTTTGATAAATATAATTTAAAAATTATGTATTTTGATCCATATCTAACACTTCCTTTCTCCGGTTAGTATGTACTGCTTTACAAAATATATAAGATTCTATTCTTTGAAAAACTTTTGTTAATTTTTGTTGCAAAAATTCTTCGCTATGTTTGCATATATTGGTTTTAATTATGACAAATTAGCATATAAAAAATGAAAAATAATATAGTACAAGATGAAAAAAACTTTTTTAGAATAACGAATCGTAATCGCTGATGACTGACTCATCTAAAGACTTTTTTCTTTTTACACATAAAACTTCCCCTTTAATCGTTTCCTCTCTTAAACAGAAGATATCATGTTCATTTTCTTCCTAAGCAAGAACCGATACAGCAACGCTTAGTTCATAATTACTAAAAAGGTATACCATTTAATTCATTGTAAAAATATAAACAATTTTCGTCAACAGAACCTATCTCCTTGAAATGATCATATAATTTTATTGCTGGATTAAATTTAGATGTTCATCGTTAAATAGAACCCGCCTCAAATCGACGGGTTCCGGTTTGCTATGACATTATATCCATATCATAACTATAGTATGGTGGAGGCGAACCACACCGTCATTTAGCCACTCCGGATGACCCGACCGTGCGTGTGGTGAGCATGAGCAAAGCGGAGCTCGCCCGGTTGTACAAGAGCGTGGAGCGTGTGCGGCGGGGGACAAAACGGACAGAAGGGACAAAAGGGACGGAAAGCGTGTCGAACTGGTTATTTTACTTTCAGTTGACAAAGTAAAATAAAAATGCTATAATGCTATCCATAATTTACGTTTAATTTTGGGGGCACAATTTTTATGACGGACAGAGCCGGTAAATATATAACCAATCTTTCAGGAGAAGCCGCATATAGGTCGTTTGTACCGACACCGCTTCCACCGAATCCGCCTGTCGAATTGGACAGCGAAGCGATAACGCTGCTGGTAAACGCAAACAAACAGCTTGCGCTTCTGGAGGGTGTTGCTAAACGAATTCCAAACGTCAATCTCTTTATATCTATGTATGTTCGCAAGGAGGCGTTGATGTCATCACAAATTGAGGGGACACAAGCCACTTTGGAAGATGTGCTTGATCCGCTGATTGATGAAAACACCAACAGAAACGTAGCCGAGGTCATTAATTATATCAAGGCAACTGAGTATGCAATCGCCCGACTGACAGAACTGCCGCTGTGTAATCGTCTAATAAAGGAAGTTCATGCTGTGTTGATGGAAGGCGCCCGAGGACAGGAGAAGAATCCCGGTGAGTTCCGGTATTCACAGAACTGGATCGGTGGGCAGGGCAGCACGTTGAAGAACGCCCGGTTCATACCGCCCGCGCCGGAAGATTTGACGCAAGCTATTTCTGATTTGGAAAAGTATATGAACAGTGATGATGATCTTGATGTACTAATCCGTGCGGCATTGATTCATTA
>JAVBPA010000029.1:0-2762 GCA_031549925.1 Eubacteriales bacterium | reverse complement strand
GGTCCCGTTCCCTGTTGGTGTCCCCTCCGTGTTTTTTAAGTTCTCTCAACCGTTGGGGCCCCCCCACACCAAACCCCCCCACCGACACCGGGGCCGCTCCCTACGGGGTTTTTGTTTGGATTGAAACGAAGGGAGCGACGGAAAGGCAAACATCGGAACGACACAGGGGTCGTTCCCTACGGGTGCTTCTTTGAGAATCGACGCAACGAAACAGGGGTTGTTCCGTACGTATGCTTTTGCGAATCGACGCAACGGCACGGAGGTTGTTTCGTGCGATGTGTTTTGTCATTTTTCCCGGGTTTTATTCGGGAGTATACCGTAAACGGTTTTATACCATATATATAATTACGAACCCGTAGGGAACGACCCCTGTGTCGTTCCGTGTCCCTCCGTGTCGTTCCGTGTCCTTCCGTTTCGTACCATTTCCCTCCGTGTTTTTCCATAGATTCTTAAAAATTTTTAATAAAACGCAAAATTCCTTCCATTTCAACAAACAAAAAAGACAAATTCCCCATAATAAAAGTTTTTGCCAGGCTTTTTTCAAAAAGCCGCGCGTACCTTCGTACCCCCGCGTCCTCGTACCCCCGCGCCGAGCGTACAGTAAGTCTAAGATTAAGGAGAGTTATATTTTGCCTCAGAAAGACAGAAAAATCAAGCAAACGGAACTTATGGAGAAGCAAAGAAAGAGCAATATGTATGCTGTTCCCACGGAACAAGAGAAAAAGAATATACATATTGCGGCAGCGGTCGGATTTTTTATAATGCCGGTTGTTGTGTATGTTATATTGTCCGTGATATATACATATAATTACGGAGATATAACTACAGCATTTTTAGAAATGATACTTGCTTATGTGATAACGATTCTAAAATTTCCGCTGGTTTATATTTTATGCGGGCTAACTTGCTTTTGCATATACAAATACGGAATCAAAAACAGCGTTCCGGTTATAACGGCGGCTTATATTTCAATGCTTATCAAGTATATCGGCGAATTTTTAAACGAACTATTGTTTTCAAGCTATTTCAGCAGTTATATTTTTGAAAAAACGGTCAATTTGATATCTTCATATCTGTTAAACGCGGCTGTTTTTACGTTAATTATATTAATTGCGTATTTTGTATCAAAATCAAAAGGGAGCGGAAATCCTAAGCAAAACAAAAATCCAAAGAAAACATTAAATATAATTTTTATATCGGCGGCGGCGGTATTGTTTACAGCCGGTTTTATAAACACTACAATAAATGTAGCGGATTTTATATACGAATTGAAATATGAATACTATTCTTCCATGACGGCAAACGAATTTGTATCTATTGTGACGGATTATTTCATGCTTGCCGCAGAAGCTTTGGGCGGATATATTATAATGCGGCTGACTTTAGTTGCGGCTGCTTTAAAAATCAATGAAAGTGAGGTTTTACCGGACAATGAAAACGGCAAAAATATATCTTGACAGGCATTTTATCAGAGGAGTTGTGGATAAACGTCTGTACGGTTCATTTATCGAGCATCTCGGGAGAGCTGTTTACGGCGGAATCTATCAGCCCGGTCACCCGATGTCGGACAGTTTCGGATTCAGGGAAGATACCGCTGATTTAGTGCGTGAACTGGACGTTCCCGTTATACGGTATCCGGGCGGGAATTTCGTTTCGGGTTATAACTGGGAGGATGGTGTCGGCCCTAAAAACAAACGTCCCGCAAGACTTGAGCTTGCCTGGGGAGTTACGGAGGATAATACTTTCGGAACAGATGAATTTGCTGCATGGTGTAAAAAAGTAGGTTCAGAACCGATGATGGCGGTTAATCTCGGTACAAGAGGCGCGGAAGAAGCACGGAATTTAGTGGAATACTGTAATCATCCGGGGGAAACTAAATGGTCGGATTACAGGAAAAGCAACGGATATTCCGATCCCCATAATATAAAACTCTGGTGCTTGGGCAATGAAATGGACGGCACATGGCAAATCGGACATAAAACGGCGGCTGAATACGCGAGAGAGGCAAATGAAACCGCTAAAATTATGAAGTGGACTGATCCTAAAATTGAGCTTGTAGCCTGCGGAAGCTCCGCTCTTTGGATGAATACTTTCGGTGAATGGGAAGCCGCCGTCCTTGAAGAATGTTACGATAATATCGATTATATTTCGCTTCATACCTATTACGGAAACCACGAAAAAAATACCGCGGAATTTTTGGCAAATTCTGTCGGCTTTGATTCTTTTATTTCATCGGTCGCTGCGGTCTGCGATTATGTCAAGGCTAAAAAACGCAAGAAAAAAGATATTATGCTTTCTTTTGACGAGTGGAATGTTTGGTATCATTCGAACAATATTCCTTTTGATAAATGGTCGAAAGCTCCGCGTCAGCTTGAAGATATTTATAATTTTGAGGACGCGCTCCTTGTCGGCAGCTTGCTGATAACTCTTATCAACAATGCGGACCGCGTTAAAATAGCATGTCTCGCGCAGCTTGTTAATGTTATTGCACCTATTTTGACAAGCGATACCGGCGCTTGGAGACAAACTATTTTCTATC
The DNA here is from genome assembly GCA_031549925.1 of Eubacteriales bacterium. Taxonomy (GTDB): domain Bacteria; phylum Bacillota; class Clostridia; order Oscillospirales; family CAG-272; genus JAVBPA01. Next base: position 223 of record JAVBPA010000029.1, on the reverse strand, counting down.
CGTTCGCATTGACTTCCAAATATGGACGCGGTACAGTTTTGAAAACCGTTTCTGATTGTCCTGTTTATGAATCCCGCTCTTACGGAGCTGTAAAATATATTGATTCCGCTTTTGTCGAAACGGAATCCAGCCTTAATATTTTTGCTGTTAATAAAAATTTAAATGAAGATATGGAGCTTTCCTGCGATTTGCGCCAATTTGAAGATTATAATTCATATGAACA
>JAVBPA010000096.1:0-47268 GCA_031549925.1 Eubacteriales bacterium | reverse complement strand
GGTTCATTTACCGGAGTCAGAATAGGAACAGCAGCTTTAAAAGGATTGGCTTTTAATTTAGATAAACCATGTATGGGTATTACAACTACAGATACATTAGCCGAAGCTTTATTGGAACTTGACAATAATGCGGTTTTGTGTCCTGTTCTTGACGCGAGAAGAAATCAATTATATAATGCTTTATACAAAAACGGAATAAAAATCACAAAAGAAAGAGCTGTTTCAAAAAATGATCTTTTAAATGAATTGCTTTCATTTGATTGTCCCGTTTATTTAAACGGTGATGGTTATGATATTATGTATGAATGTATCAACGAATATAATTCTTTATATGATAACATAAAAAAGATAAAAATAATGCGGACACCTCAAATATTAAAAGAGATATCCGCATATAATACAGCAGTTTTAGCATATAAAACATATAACAGTGAAAAAAAATACCATGATTATGAATTGCAGCCTTTATATTTAAGAGGTATTGATTAAAATTTGAAAGGTAAACCCAAAATGAAAATCGCATTGGCAGCCGATCACGGCGGTTACGAATTAAAAAATATAATAATAAAATATCTAAAAAATTTAAATTATGAATGTATCGATTTTGGAATAAACGAAAATGAATCGGTAGATTATCCCGACTATGCTCACCCGGTTTGCGAATCAATAACAAAAGGTGAAACGGATTTCGGAATTCTCGTATGCGGTACAGGAATAGGAATGTCTATGTCCGCAAACAAACATCACGGTATACGCGCCGCTTGCTGTTCCGATACCTATAGTGCAAAACTTACAAGAATGCATAATGACGCAAATGTATTGTGTCTCGGCGGGCGTGTCGTCGGTGAAGGCCTTGCCTTGGATATCGTTAAACTTTTTGTTGAAACGGAATTTGAGGGAGGACGCCACAGCAAACGAGTTGAAAAAATAATGAAATTTGATTTAATGTAAAAATCATTCAGATAGCCTGATATTTACTCCGTCCGATATAAAAACTATTGTTTTTTCAAGATCGGTTCGGAGTATTTTTATGTTGTTTTTTGTTAATATATCTATAGTTTCTCTGTGCGGATGTCCGTATGTATTTCCGGTGGCGCATGATATAACGGCATATTCAGCTTTAGCCGCTTCTAGAAGTTCCTGAGAAGTAGAGCTTGATGAACCATGGTGTCCGATTTTTAACACATTGCATTTAAATTCGTTTGCCGGGAATTTATTTAATATTTCTTTTTCTGATAATTTTTCGCAATCTCCCGTAAATAAAAACGATGTATTACCATAATTAAAATTTAATACAATACTCCAATTGTTAAGAGAGCTGTATCCGCTGCCCGCAGGTCCTAATATTTTAAAAGAAGCTTCTCCTAGTTTATATACTTCTCCGGATTTAGGGATTATTACTTCAGAACCGTTTTTATCGATCGCTGACAAAACTTTTTCAAATGTTACCGTATCATGTGTTATATCAGGCATTAATACAGTATCGACTTTTATTTTGTTTAAAACGAGATCAGCTCCGCCGATGTGATCTTCATGAGGGTGAGTTAAAACAAAATATGTAAGATGCGTGATTTTTTGCGAATCAAGATAGTTCATTAAATCGTTTTCGTTTGAATTTGGACCTGCATCAATAAGCATTGTACTTCCATCAGGCATGACAATTAATTCTGAATCCCCTTGACCAATATCAATATAATGGAAAACCGCTTCTCCCTCTACTATAACCGGTTCACCGTTATCAGAAAAATATCCTAATATATTATCGAATAACTGCGGATTTAATATAAACAGCAAAACAACTATTATACCTAATCCGGCAGTTATAAAAGAATAATATATTTTATTGTTTTTTTTATTCCTGTAGCTTTTCTTTTTTTGAGCCGACATTCAAATCTCCGATCAATTTTATTTTTATTTTTTGAAACTGCATACATATTATATTAGCCGGTATACATAATATAAACCAAAACGCACAATAAAGCAAGCATATTTGACCTAATATATTTAACGGAAATTTAGAGTAATCCCAAACATGCCACCCGAGCATACGATTTACAACACAGCCTACACAGAATTCGACGGTTGTTATTGTAATCATGCCGAAAAAGCATTTAATAAAAAATTTAAACTTTTTCATAACAATATTCATTATATAAATACACATAAGACAAAATCCGCCCGTTAAAACCATTGTCCAATGAGTATAACCGCGCCATATAATTTCAACTGTACTGTATAAAATAGCTCCGATTAAATATATGATTAAAAATTCTATAATTAAATTTAATATTCTTTTCAAATATGTCACCTGCCTCACAAATAGCATTGACATATGTTTTAAAAATATTCGATTTATTATTATTTATATTTGGTAATCACACATTTATTTTTACAATAAAACAATAAAATCTTTTTTTATATATTTTTATATACAAAACAAGGATGTCAGATAAAAATCCGACATCCCCGGTGGTTAAAAATTTATATTTATCTTTTTTTACTGACAAAAGCTGTTGCTGCCGCTGCTGCTAAAATCACAACCAATACAGAAGTAAGATCTGCTGTCTGTGCGGCGGGAGTTTTCGTTGTTTCCGGTGTTTGAGCTGTTTGAGTTTCAGCCGGTTGCGTTTCGGAAGTCTGAGTATCAGCCGGAGTTGCTTCTGCTGCTAATTTTTCATTCCAATACTGTTCCGGAGTTTTTCCGAAATCCTCAAAAGGCTCGAGTTTAAAATGATTTAAATTACAAAATGTACAAACATATGTTTCATTTCCCGCAACATCTGCCGGATTATAATCAAGATTGTCTGTAACAATAATCTGATCTATAAAATGGCCGGCTTCACGCGATGTAAATGTTATTTCGTTGTCACCTTTTTTAAATTCTAATTTAACAGGTGAATGACGTACGGAATTGTTTGCTTCTCCCCAAGCGGAGAATCCGTTTTCCAGAGGTTCGGTTCCACGGTAGTTTATTTCAATCCAATACCATCTATTAAGCATAAAATAATCGGGATTTTCAACGCCTGCATCCTCGTCGAAGTCAAATACCAATTCTTCTCCGTTGTAATTATATAAAACGGAATTGTCACCTTGAGAAACATGCCATACTTTGAACCAAATTGTATATTGGCCGTCTGCCGGAGCGGTAAATTTTACTGTAAAAGTATCTTCTTTTGCTGTATCTGAATTAATCATTTTGCCGACAGAACCTTTGTTTCCGTCAACAACAGTATAACCGCTTAGTGTACAATCCTCAGCTTCTATAAACTTAATAAAAGTTTCTGCGGCTGTTTTTGCGCTGCTTGCAAGCATCAGCGAAAAGCATAAAATTATTACCATTGATACAAGTAATACTTTTTTCAAAATTTATACCTCCTAAATATATGTATATACAAATTATAATAACTAATAATTGGTATGTCAATAGATTAAATAAAAATTTCGCATTTTAAATTTTCAACCGAAATAATAAATTTTCCTTTTCCCAATTCTTTTTCCATGTTTTCGTTAATGAATGAAAAATCATCGTCTTCCATAAAAAAATCTATAACAATACTTTCTTGCTGTTTTAAATATACTTTTTTAAATTTTCGTAATCTGCGTACAAATGGAGTTATTCTGCAATAGCATTGTGTTACAAACAGCAATACCGTTTCATATCCATCGTATTTACCGTTGTTTTTTATTGTTACCGAAACTTTTCGGTTTGTATAAGTTAAATCAGAATAAACAAATTCTGTATATGAGAGACCGTAACCGAATTCAAACAAAGCTCCGGGATTTGAAAACACATAATCACGCCCTGGATTTTCTGTTGAACCTGGATTATGGTATACACCTCGTGCGGAAATTTTATGGTTATAAAAGCATGGAATGTGACCTGTACTACGGGGAATTGAAATAGGGAGCTTTCCGGAAGGATTCGCTTCTCCTAAAATCAAATCGCAAACAGCGTTCCCGCCTTGTTCTCCCGGATACCAAGCCATAAACAAAGCGTCAGACAATTCGAGTTCATCGGATATACTATATGGACGTCCGCTCATAATTACAGTTATTAAAGGTTTATTTATTTTAGCAAGCAATTCGCGTTGTACTTTCGGAAGAAGCAATTCATGTACATCATAACCTTCACCGCAGGTTACGCAACCTCCTCCGCCGCTGTCACCCCATCCGATACCCCCGTAATAATTGCTGTTATCTCCCATTACAGCTATTACTAAATCCGCTTCATTTACCGTGCATATAAATTCTTTTTCAAGCTCATCGTTTGCATTGTTTATGTTGCAACCTTTTGCATATATTATCTTATCATTGCCGAATTTTTCTCTGAAAGCTGCTAGAACAGTAATAGCTTGTGCGATAGCATCAGGGGAAGTATAATCTCCCAATTGAACGTTATCAGCGTTAGGACCTACTACAGCAATTTTAATTTCTTTCGATTTTATTGGAAGAATACCGTTATTTTTTAATAATACTATTGTTTCAAGAGCAGCTTTTTTTGCCAGGGTTATAGATTCACCGCAATGAAGATCTATTTTTTTATCTATGTAGGGTTCTGAAAATAATCCCAGTTTTTCTTTTATTTTTAATATACGCAATACGGATTTATTAATTGATTCTATTGAAATTCTGCCTTCTTCAGCCGCTTGCAAAAAATCATTTCCGAAACCGTAAGGAGAGGGCGCTTCTATATCAATTCCGGCTTCGTTTGCCGCAATTCCGATTTCAAGTGCATTATCTGCTGTATGATGAGTTGTTAAAAGCATGTATAATGCTCCGAAATCCGAAACGGTAAATCCTTCGAAATTCATTTTGCGGCGTAGTATTTCATCGAGTAAAAATTTTGAAGTGTGAACAGGAATTCCGTCAAATTCACTATATGCAGGCATGACAGACATAGCTCCGGCTTCGCGGATAGCCATATCGAAAGGTTCATACATGTTTTCATAAAATTCACGCAATCCTATATGAACGGGCGCAATATTTATACCGCTTTCAGGGCTTCCGTGAGCTATAAAATGTTTTGGGGAAGCGGCTACTCCGTTTTTTTGCAATGCTTTTACATAAGCTGCTCCAAGGCATGCAGTTAAATATGGATCTTCACCGTAATTTTCTTCGACTCTGCCCCAGCGCGGATCACGAGATAAATCCAAATTCGGCGCATAAGTTTGACGTATACCTACACTTCTTGCTTCTTTTCCTATTACATCCGCTATTTGAGTTATAAGTTCGGTGTTAAAAGAAGCTCCCAATCCTATCGCTTGAGGAAATACGGTTGCGTTCCGAAACATAACTCCATGGAGTGATTCACCCATAAAAATTATTGGTATTTTACATCTTGTATTTTCAATATTATATTTTTGCACACGGTCGATTATTTCAGGATCAACATAAGTACTGATATATATGCAGCTGAGCCCCTCTTCGGGATATAAACCTTCGTTTATTAATTCATTCGCTTTGTGTATATCAAAACGCATTGTCATTTGCGCAATTTTTTCTCTTGTTGTCATTGAAGCAAATAATTCATTTATCATGTATAATTTCCGATCATTCCATAATTTATATATATTATAAATATTATCTATAAAACTTTCAATAGATTATTATAAAATTATTAGTATATATAATTATTAGTTATTACAATGCAACAAAATTATAATTAATTAACATTTTATATTGCATAATTTAAATGATATGGTATAATAAAAATGAAGAAGTATAACCAAAAATAAATTTGAATTTAAACTTCGGATTAAAATATTAAGGAGATATTAAAATGGCAGTTTACCGCGGAACAATAGAATTGCAATCGAAAGACCATATGCCTTGTTTTCATAATGTAACGGAAGAAGTTAAAAAAATTATAGCCGAATCCAATATAAAAAACGGAATATGCGTTGTATATTCACATCATACAACATGCTCTGTTATGACTCAGGAATGTTCTCATGATTTAAATTATTTCGGACGCGAATATTTACAAATGGATTTAGTGGAAATTATGGAAAGACTAATCCCTACCTGCCGCACAGAAGGACAATATCATCATCCGGGTCCGAAACATATAGAATTTGCTCTTACATGGCCGGATGAAGAACCTAAAGGAAGTTTAAATACGGATGCACATTTAAGATCATGCTTCTTTGGAAGAAGCGAAACTATTGTTTTAAACGAAGGAGCACTTTCACTGGGTGATTTCGGGTTTATTTATTTTATAGACTGGGATCAGGTTCGTGAACGCAAGCGCGTATGCGAAGTTCAGATAATCGGCGAATAAAAATTAATTAATACAATATATAAAACCGTTTTAATATTATATAGAAAGTTGTTATTATGGAAAAAATAAAATTGATTTATAGAGTGATAGGAATAGTTTTGTGTTTTCTTACAATTGCAAATATAGCTGCTTGTGCAAATAACGACTCAAAAGAACCATCCGATACAAATTCCGATACGACAACAGCAGTTGAAGAAACCACTGAAATAATTAAACCTAATTTGCCAGATACAAAATTTGACGGAAAAGAATTTTTAATTATGGGACGTGAAGACCCGGCGTATCCGCAGTTTACAAATTTCGAATTTTGGGTGGAAATAGCCGATGGAGATGTTGTTAACGACGCTGTATTTAACCGTAATGCAACAATTGAAGACAGATATGATGTAGTAATAAAACAGGAGCTTGTTAAAGAAACAATAAGTCAATTAAAAAAACTGGTATCTTCTGTCGAAGACCGTTACGATGTTGCCGCACTCAATGATTTAACGGGGGCTTCGACAATAGCAGCTTCCAATCACATGCTGGATTTTAATAAAATCGATTATATTGATTTTACAAAACCCTGGTGGAATGCAGATGTCAACTCCGAGTTATCATTTGCGGGAAAACTTTATTATACTACAAGTGATTATTTGCTTCTTGACAAACAAAGAACTTATATATTGATTTTCAATAAAAAATTAGCAGATAGTTATAATTTAGGTAATTTATTTCAATTAGTCAGAGATAATAAATGGACTTCTGACACAATGCTTAACATGCTCGTTACTGTATCAAGCGATTTAGACGGCGGCGGTAAAATGACAGATGAAGATCAATATGGTCTCGGAATGGATTCATATCTTTCGTTTTATACCTTTTATACTGGAATGGGCGGTCGTATAGCTGGAAGAGACGAAAATGACAATCCTACATTGGTAATGAATTCTGAAAAAAATGTATCAATTATAGAGAAATTAATGAATCTTACATGTAATCAGGATATTGCATTTTTCTGTAATGATTACTCGGGAAAAGTGAAATATGATTTTTGGTATACTTCAAGCAACATGTTTTATGCCGGGCGTATTTTATTTATTACAGCTTTTCCTCACATGTTAAAATCAATATCCGCAAATACAGATGTTGATTTTGAATACGGAGTTATACCCAATCCTAAGTATGATGAAAATCAAGATAAATATTATACAATTCCCGACAGTTATCATTCTATGGTTTTGACAATTCCGGTAACAAATAACGATGAATCATTCGCAGGATTTATGCTGGAAGCTCTTTCAGCGGAATCCATGACGACAACTCTTCCCGCATATTACGAAATTTCCTGTCAAACAAAATATATTTATGATAAAGAAAGCGCGGAAATGCTTGATATCATATTTAATGGTATTATATACGATTTAGGTTCAATATTTGACTGGGGTACATTAGGTGCAATGTTGAAAAGCACAATACCGGCAGCAAAGAAAAATAATTTTGCTTCTCAATATGCAAAACTTGAAACAAAAGCTATGAGAGACATAGAAAAAACAATAGAAAAATTCGAAAACGCAGAATAAGTTATAAAAAATATGTATAGTATAAAAAACCGCTGAGTTCATAATCAGCGGTTTTTATATTAAAGTTTATTATTTTTGTTTTAAAGTAAACATAAATTCGCAATATTTATTTTCTTCGCTTTTAACCCATATATTTTCGCCGTGTGCGTCAATAATTGTTTTGGCGATAAAAAGTCCTAATCCTGTTCCTGTTTTGTCGAGACCCCGGCTCTTATCACCTTTATAAAAACGTTCAAATACATAGGGTAAATCTTCCTTTGATATACCATTGCCTTCATTATAAACAGAAACATAAACTTTCTTTTCTTTTAAATGAATATTTATGCTGTATTTTCCACCCTCAACCGAAAATTTAACGGCATTATCGCATATATTATATAAAATTTGATATATAGCATCCTGATCTGCTATGACAGTCATGTTATCTTCATCACAAATAAATTCTACATCAAGTTTTTTTGCTTCGATTTTTTGTTCGAACGAAATCAATATATTGCGTGCCATTTCACATATATCAAACGGAGCCATAACAAATTTTCTATCACCTGCCTGTATTCTTGTTATATCAAGCAGAGAACTTACAAGCCTCGATAAACGCCTGACTTCATTCGCTATAATTTGCAAATAGTAATCGTGTTTTTCAGGAGGAATCGCTCCGGCTAAAATATTATCAACAAAACCGCCTATCGTAGCCATTGGAGTTCTTAGGTCATGTGATACATTCGCTAAAAATGTTCGTCTCATATCTTCAAAATTGGCGAGAGAACCCGCCATATTATTAAAAGCAACAGCAAGTTCAGCAACTTCATCCTGCCCGATAACCGGTACTCTTACATCAAATTTTCCGGCGGCAAACGATTTTGCGGCTTTTCCCATATCTTTCAGCGGTCCGATGATTTTCTCAGTTATAAAATAAACGGCTATCAGAGCTGCAAGTAAAACCCATAATGTTGCCATAATAATTGTTTTTATCATAACTTCAACGAGTTTATCGAGATATTCCGCTGATGCGCAGACAAAAACACTTCCTGCCAATTCATCATGAATATATATTGTGTATGCGCTTGTGATATATTTTGTTTCAAACAAATCACCCAGAGTTCCTGATGTCTGGATAAAATTCAACATAATAAGTTCGTTAAAAATATCTTTTTCTATTACACCCTGAATGTTGTTGTTTGCTTTTGTTTCGCTTGAAAGAATAATATTTCCGTAACGGTCTGTCATAATAATAACCGATTCAGTTGTAAATTGGGCTAAAGTCGATAAATCTCTCAAAATATCAGAGTTGTCGTTTTTAACATTTCCTGGGAAATTACCGGCTTCTGTATTATCATAACTCTGTTCGATATATCTTTTTATGTTTTCGGCGGTTTTATTAATTGTATCCTGGGTTGATCTTGTTGTGGATGTTGATATTTGCGAAGCAATAATAGCCGCAAGTATTGTAAAGCTTATTATTATAATAAGCATAAAAGCTGTAATATATTTAGCAAATACACTTTTGTACATTAAGTATAATCACATCCTGTAAAAACAGGAGGCGAAGGCTTTCATTGCCCGCGCCTCCTGAAATTATATTAAAATTTATTGGAGAATTTCAAATTTATATCCGACACCCCAAACGGTTTTTAATATCCATTTGTCAGATACACCTTCAAGTTTTTCACGAAGACGCTTTACATGAACGTCAACGGTTCTGGAATCACCCAAATAGTCAAAACCCCAAACTTTATCAAGCAATTGGTCGCGTGTAAAAACGCGGTTGTAATTAGACGCTAAGAAATATAATAATTCAAGTTCCTTTGGAGGAACATCGATTGATTTTCCGTTTAATTTAAGTTCGTATTTTTGGTGGCTGATTTCAATATTATCAAATTTAATTACTTCTTCATCGTTTTCAACGTCATGAGCGTTATAACGGCGGAGAACAGCTTTTATACGTGCTGATAATTCTTTCATTTCAAAAGGTTTTACCAAAAAATCGTCCGCACCCAATTCGAGTCCTAAAACTTTATCAAAAACATCGCCCTTTGCGGTAATCATTATAATCGGTTTCGATGATATTTCTCTTATCTCACGGCAAACCTGCCATCCGTCTTTTTTAGGAAGCATTATATCGAGCAATACTAAATCAGGTTCATAAATCTTAAAATAACCAACGCCTTCAGCGCCGTCGGTAGCTGTTTTTACTTCATAACCCTCATTTTCAAGATACAAACGCAGCATGTCACATATATTAATATCATCATCAACTGCGAGTATTTTTGTTCCCATCATTTTGACCTCCCTATATATTTAAAATAAATATATTAACATTGTTATTTATTGGACTATGTTCATTGTATATTATCTTGCAAATTTATACTTGAATAATTTGTTAATGTTTATTATATATATTATTAAATTATAAAAATATATAAAATCCTCGTTGCAGAAAAAACATATTTATAATATAATTACTTAATAAAATATATTATATAAAATATTAATCATTGCAAACGGAGATATAGAATGAAATTAGGCATTGTTGGATTGCCGAATGTAGGTAAAAGCACATTATTCAATGCGATTACAAACGCCGGAGCGGAAGCCGCGAATTATCCTTTTTGTACTATTGAACCTAATGTAGGTATAGTATGCGTACCGGATAAGCGTCTTGATTTTTTATCTGATATGTATAGTCCGGAAAAATACACTCCGGCTGTTATAGAATTTATGGATATTGCCGGTCTTGTCAAAGGCGCTTCTAAAGGGGAGGGACTGGGTAATAAATTTTTACAGCATATACGTGAAGTTGATGCGATAATACATGTTGTCAGATGTTTTGAGGACAGTAATGTAATTTCTGTAGAAGAAAATGTCGATCCTGCGCGTGATGTCGATATTATAAACATGGAACTCATATATTCTGATATGGAAATTGTTGAAAGAAGACTTGATAAAGCCAAAAAAATGCTGAAAGGAGATAAATCTCTTGAAAGCGAAATAAATCTTTTAGAAAAGCTCGCAAAAGCTCTCGATAACGGTATATCCGCCCGGGCTTTAGAATTTACACCGGATGAAGAATTGATTATGAATACGATACCGCTCATCAGCCGTATGCCGGTTATATATGCTGCCAATATCAGCGAAAATGATGTAGGCTCCGATATTACAAATAACAAATATTATAATATCTTAAAAACACATGCGGAAAATGAAGGCGCCGCAATAATGCCGATTTGTGCATCTCTTGAAGCGGAAATATCAGAACTCGGTGATGATGAAAAGAAAGAGTTTTTATCAGAACTCGGTATTGAGGAAAGCGGACTAGACAGATTGGTTTCAACAAGTTATTCTTTGCTTGGACTTATCAGCTTTTTGACTGCGGGTCCTAAAGAAGTGCGTGCCTGGACGATAAAAAAAGGAACACGCGCACCGCAAGCGGCAGGGAAGATCCATTCGGATTTTGAAAGAGGTTTTATCCGTGCTGATATTATAGCGTTTTCTGATCTTGTAGAATGCGGTTCAATGGCAACAGCCCGCGAACGCGGTATGATTCGCAGCGAAGGAAAAGAATATGTTATGAAAGACGGGGATGTTACACTCTTTAAATTCAATGTATAATTAAACAAAAACAATTTATTGCAAATATTACTATATCCGCAAATTGTATTAATTTTATTTATTATAATAATTTAATTTCCAAATATTTTTTTCATAAAAATAAAAGCTTATATAACACATCATTATTTTCACATTTTTTACTTAAAATTGTTTTGCTGTTGCAATATAAAGGAGTGAATTGTTGTAAATAAAATTATTAGATTTTGCATTATAGTTATTTTATCTATTTCAATATCATCCTGTTCCGGTAAAATTGATATTTTTAATCCCCAAAAAAGTGAAATAAAATTTCTTGATAATATTGCGTACAAAAAATTTTTAAAATTTGATTTTAATGATGATTTAAATATAAAATTATACAATCCTCCCGATAATAAAATAACGACCGCCGATAAAGATGTTCCTCTCAGAGTGGAAAACATGGCAAATATCGGATATATAAATCTTTCTTTTATCGGTGACTGTATGCTCGCTTCATACAGAGGTGAATATTGGTGGAATACATTCAATTATGTTGCGGACGAAGTCGAACCGGAATATTTTTTTGCCGGAGTTTATGATATATTAAATAACGACGATTTTACTATAGCGAATTGTGAAAATGTATTTACTGACAACAAATTAAATGAAACATATAAAAATTACAATCCTGCTTATTGGTATAAAAGTCCTTCAAAAAACGCCGATATATTTAAAGCGGGAAGTGTTGAAGTAGTTTCTCTTGCTAATAACCATACATATGACTATGGTGAACAGGGTTATTATGATACTATAGCGGCGGTAGAAAAAGCAGGTCTTATTTGGGGGAGCGACAATAAAATTGCTTATGTAGAAAAAGACGGATTTTGTGTTTCGTTATTAATGGTTAATGTTAAAGGCAAAGGTAATGTAGATAATTTGGAATCAATGATCGACGAAGCGAAAAAAAATTCCGATTATATAGTAGTATATTTTCACGGCGGGACGGAAAGAGTTTACACGCCTCCGAATTATATCGTAAATATGGCTCATGAAATGATTGATTTAGGGTGCGATTTAATAATCGGTGCTCATCCGCATGTTTTACAGCCTATCGAAGAATACAAAGGTAAAAAAATAGTATATTCGCTTGGTAATTTTATATTCGGCGCGGGAAGAGGGGAGAACAGAACAATTATATATCAGCATACGATATATTTTTGGGAAAACGAAGTTATTTCCGCAGAAGATAATATTATACCTTGTTATTGTTTTTCCGAAAGATGGCAGCCCGCCGTTATTTATGAAGAAGATATCAAACAGCGTGTTCTTGATTTTTTAAACAAAAAACTATATAATCCCTTATAAAAAAAGAGAATAATTAAATCCTCTTTTTTTTATTTAAAACTTAACCCGGTTCACCTTTCAGCCATTTTTCGCGAACCATTTCATAAACGCTGTCAGGTATTTCGATTTCTTCTTGAATGTTTATCGGAGCCAGCATATCTCCCGCCGATTCCGGGAAAGTACAAAAAGTATCGTTGCGGTATTTATCGCGTTCTTCTTGTATTCTTAAATTAGGAATATCCTGCGGGGTATTTCCGTTTACAATGGAACGGTGTGCAAGAATACCCGGTATACACATATCTATCGCAGTGTACACATCAATACAATTTTTCTTTGCTTCCTCATCTCCTAATATGTTTTGGATGAAGAAATAAGTAGTGAAGAAATCTCCTCCTCCATGACCTGATCCGGCGGCTTTTTCTATAGTGAAAGGAGGATTATACGATGTGTGATCACCTACGCAATTACGATCCCCTTCCATATAAACATGCAATTTTCCGCCCTCCCAGCGGTCGGTTTCCATTGATCCCTTCGAACCGTATAATTGGTAATTTATAGAGCCGGGTTCTCTTTTTAATCCGCCGTGAATACTTTTAACCATTGCGTGATTTTCAAGCTGAATTATTTCCATAGCAGCCGTGGGGGCAAACGAACCCAGATTCCTCAGATAAGGCATATTTCTTGTTTCAATACCGATAACTTTAACCGGACGCAGACCAGTCGAAAACAATATCGGACCCAGCGAATGAGTACAGTAAAATGTTGAATTATGTATATTGCGCCAGTGATTTTTTTCACCGTAAGTAATTTGCGGCCAAATGGAAGAACAATCGTGAATATATTCACCCTCAGCATGCATAAGTTCGCCTATATCACCCATTTGATAACGTCTTCGCATTTCATATGTTGTATTAAAATAACAATAATTTTCAGCGTATGTATATATTTTTCCTGATTTTTCAACTGCCTCTGCCAGTTTAACAGCTTCAGATAAATTAGCACAAGTAAGAACTTCACTCATAATATGGCGTCCGCTTTCAAGCAAACGTATACCGAATTTCGCATGTTCATGAGCATAATTTGCCAAAACTACAGCATCCATATCACAATTAAAAAAATCTTCAAAATTATCAAACAAAGCTATTTTAATACCTACATCATTTGCAAGCTTTGCACATTCGTCAAGCGAAGGACGATATTTATCACAAACAGCCACAAGAGAAGCATCGGAATTACCGATTAATTGATGTATCATTGTCATTCCGCGATGAGCGCCGAAAACGCCGATTTTTATTTTTGACATTAATTTTCCACCTTTCTCTTTTACAACGAACAAAATAATCAAAAAAATATAAATGTTTTAATCAAAAATCCGGATGACGATATTATATACCGCTTCTCCGGATTTTTTATTAACAATTTGTTAATTTGCAATGATTATATTATTATTTTTGTTTCGAATCTGTTTTTGCATTTTGGACATACAGCCGTATGCTCGCCTAATTTTCTCGGAACTCTCAATGTAGCTTTGCATTGGGGACATTTTATATATCTGTGTGTTTTTATTTCGCGTATTTTTTGCCATTGAAATTTAAACCACGAAAAAATTTTGTTTTTTATTTTATTAAATTTATTGTTTTCCGCTATTCTTTTTGTTTTATTTTTGGAAAAAAATCTAAAAATAAATATAACCATGGGAATCAGAGATATTATATATATTATAATTGAATTAACAAAAATATTTATAAAAGCGAAAATAAACAATAAAATTAATATAAACTGAGAAAGTGAATCAAAACCATATCTTCCGTACATTAACTTTTGCAGCCAGTTACGCATAAAATACCTTCTTAAAAATAGTTATTCTGATCTCAAAGCTTCGACTGCGTCCTTCTTAGATGCCATTCTCGCAGGTATATGACCTCCAAGCATTGTTAAAATCGTACTTAATAAAACAAGGCCTATAGCATGTAATATTTGCAAATTGGCAACTCCGTCGAGTTTCGTCATATTATTAATTATATAGTTTGCGGGGAATGTCATAAGCCATGCTAAAATTACTCCGAGTGTTCCGGAAAATATACCCAGTATACAAGTTTCAGCATCGAAAACTCGGGTTATATCTTTCTTTCTGGCTCCGAGTGCTTTTAAAATACCAATTTCTTTTGTTCTTTCAAGGACTGATGTATATGTTATAATACTTATCATAATTAAACTTACAACCAGCGAAATTGAAGCGAAAGCTATCAATACTATAGTTATGCCGTCCATTATGCTTGAAGAAAGATCAGAAATGCTCTCTGCCAAATCGGTATATACAATAATGCTTTCGTCATCTTTATCATCATTGTATTCGTCTATATAATTAATAACTTTTTCTTTGTTTTCAAAGCTTGTAGGGTATATGAATATCATAAATGGAATTGAATTGCCGCCGAAATATGTTATCATATCATTTTTATCAGATTCTTTTATTTCTTCCATAGTCATTATGTTATAATCGGCTTCCATTTGAGCTTTTAATACTTCGCTGTCTTTAGAATTATTAATAATTATTTCTGTCAAATTATCGTTGTAAACTATTCCGGAAGAAAGCATTGTTATCAAAACATCTTCATTGGGTTTAGCAATACCTGTTATAGTAAGCGTTATACATTCTTCGGATGCGTACATTTCATCATAGTCGGTTGAAGGAATATAATTTCCGAAATCTGTTTTTTTATAATAATCATTATTTGAAACAATTTTTATTTCAGTTCCGATAATATCCTCAAATGAAATTGTATCGATAATTGAACCGTCATCATTTTTTGTTTTATAGCCAAGCTTTTCCAATATCGAATAATCCAAACGGTTGCGTTCATCGACTAATAAAGTGAGATCGGTTAATTCTTTCGGATATGAACCCGCAAGCAAATTATAATTCTTTTCAACATAATTTTTCCCGCCTTCTATTAAAGGATTGGGGTAAGAAGCAAGACCGATACCGTTCATACTGGATATATCACCGGACATAGACCCGATTGTTTGTATTGAAACAGGTATTACGCCATCATCGGTTTTACGGATTAAATTCATAGGTACGAAACGGGTATATCCTATGGAATCACATATACTGGTATCTATATTTTTAATATGTGTCATAAATTCATCACCGAAATCATTTTGATGAACTTTGATATTTGCTGAAGGATTGTATAAATAAACTTTATTTCCGTAATCGAAGTCTTCAGCTTCTTCTTTTAATGCGTTTTGTCTGGTTTCACGCATTGATTCATAATCAACTTCCGTTGAAGAACGTGTTATAATAATCGGAAATTCCGCAAGCGAATCCCTTTGAAATTCGTCAATTTTAATTTTGAAACCGGTTGATAATGATAAAATCAAGGCAATTCCGATAATTCCGATACTTGATGCGAAAGAAGTTAAAAAAGTACGTCCTTTTTTTGTTTTTATGTTTCCCCAGGATAAATTAAGAGCAGTAGTAAATTTCATGTTCGTTTTAATTAATTTGAACATATCATCTTTCGGACGTTCTTCATGAGGATGTGTATCGGATATTATTAAACCGTCTTCGAATTTTATAATACGATCCGCGTATTTTTCTGAAAGACTGGGATTATGCGTTACCATAATGACAAGGCGTTCGGCCGCTACTTCTTTAATTAAATTTAATATCTGAACGCTTGTTGCCGTATCAAGTGCTCCCGTAGGTTCATCGCACAAAAGTATTTCCGGATCATTCGCAAGAGCTCTCGCTATTGCTACACGCTGCATTTGTCCGCCTGATAGTTGATTCGGTTTTTTATGCAAATGGTCTCCGAGACCTACTTTTTTCAAAACCTCGAGCGCCCGGCGGTGTTTTTCTTCATATGAAACACCCGATAATGTCATGGCAAGTTCTACGTTTGTTACGATACTTAAATGATTTATTAAATTATAGTTTTGGAAAACAAATCCGATTGAATTATTTCTGTAAGCGTCCCAATCGGCGTCTTTAAAGTTTTTTGTTTTTTTGCCTTTTATAATCAGATCACCGCTGTCATACCGGTCAAGACCGCCTATAATATTTAAACATGTAGTTTTGCCCGATCCCGAAGGACCTAAAATTGCCACAAATTCACGTTCTCTGAATGCGACACTTATTCCCCTCAAAGCTTTTGTTTCTATTTCTCCGACCTTATATGTCTTACAAATGTTATCCAGTTTTAACAATACAAATACTCCTTTTGATATTAAATTATAATATTTATTATTTTACAACAGAAAAAGATTTCATAGCATGTTTTAATTCCGAAAAGCCGTTTAATATAACATCTAATTTTTCAATTGTTATATAATTGTTGCGGTCTATTAAATTATATAATTTTTCGTTTATGTTATCTAGTATTTTATTTCCCTCTTCTGTCAGCGAAAGTGAAACAATTCTTTCATCGTCGTTATCGCGTTTACGGATTATATAACCCATTTGTTCAAGCTTTTTACATAAAATCGATGCGTTTCCCTGATTTATATTCATATTTTTGCAAATAACTCCGACATTCGGGTATCTATTCCATCTTATATTGAAAAGTAAAAATATTTGCATTGTATTGAGTCCTTCAGATTCAATAATAGGTCCGAATATTTTAGGAAAATATTGTTGAAGTGAATGAATAATTTCTAAAATTTCTTTTATATACTCACGCTTATCCATTTATTCCTCCGATCATTTAAATTAATATATCTAAAAATAATATATTTAATATAAATATTATATAAAATAAATAATATATAAAACAAATATTTTTTGTTACAAATTTATAATTTACAATATGTTAATATTGTACAAGAATTATATATTAATCTAATAACCATTTACAGTATTATATTAATATGGTATAATATTAAGGATAGATTATATAATATTTTAGTTAATTAGTTTATTGTTTTTGGAGGTTATTATATAATGTCAAAAAAAATAGTGTTTTTATTAATAACAGCAATATTATTTAATTCATTGTTAATGGCATGTTCAGAAAAAGAACAAAAAGATGAAGCAAATACGACATCAACCGAAACCGGTGTTTCGGAAAATGAAACAGACGACAGTCTTGAAGCCAGAAAAAACGTTTCAGATAACTTGCCTGAAATCGAATTTAATAACGCGGATTTCAGAATTGTTACAGAGGATAATAAATTAACTTATATGGATATCGATGAAGCTACCGGAGATTTGCTTGACGATTCCGTGTATGAACGCAATATTTTAGTGGAAGAACGCTTTAAAGCAAATATAAAAATATTGACTAAAGGTGATTATATAGGAACAAGAACTTTTATCGAAAAAACAATAAGTTCGGACGATAACAGTTTTGATCTTATTTCATACCATGTCGTTTCAGCCGGCGGTCTTGTTTTGAATAAAATGCTGTATAATTGGCAGGATGTTCCGAATATTGATTTTACACGACCTTGGTGGACTTCAAGTACGATAAACGATTTAACATACGGGGATATTACATTCTTGGCGGTCGGAGATTTGGCTTTGACAGCGCTTGTGCAAACCTATTGTATGTATTATAACAAAGTACTTGCCGAAAATTATAATTTCCCCGATATGTACGATTTGGTTAACCGTGGCGGATGGACAATTGACGCTTTAATTTCACTTGTAAAAGATATTTATTTGGATGTAAATAACAACGGACGGCGCGGGCAGGATGATTTTTACGGTTATGCGATGCCTAACGGCAGTGCTGTAAATACTTTCCTATGGTCTTTTAACAATCCGATATTTGAAAAAAATAATGAAGGCGGAATGGAATTCGTTTATAAAACAGAAAAAATGAACGATATTATTGTCCGTATATATGAACTGTTAAATGATTACAATGGTTCATACTGTGAAGTTAAAACAAACAACGCCGGATACAGCCAGGAAATGTATAAAAACGATTTGACAATTATAACGCCCGGTTGGTTTGCGACTGCGCTCGCTTGGCGTGATGTCGATAAAGATTTCGGAATAATACCTTATCCGAAATGGAATGAATCGCAAGATAAATATTATACAATGACAGACGGAGGACATTCGGCTTTAGCGCTTCCGATTAATATAACAGATACGGAATTTTCCGGAATTATGACGGAAGTTTTGTGTGCGGAAAGCTGGAAAACCGTTGTTCCTACATATTATGATGTGGCTTTAAAAGTTAAAGGTGCACGTGATGAGGAAAGTATTGCGATGCTTGATATGATTTTCGCAAACCGTGTGTTCGATTTCGGTTATGTATATGATAATTTTAACGGAGTATCGTTTTATCTGCAATGGATGATGAATGATAAAAATACGAACTTTGAATCCTATTATGCGAAAAACCAAAAAACCGCGACCAGACACTATGATAAAGTTATAAAAGTTTTTGAAGATTATATAGCCGAATAAATAATATATTCAAAAAAGGATTTTTGTTGATAATGCGTACTTTTTACAGCGCGTTAAAATTAATTATTAAAACAATTTTTATTTTTTCAATAGCTTTTTTAATTTTATTTACAGCAAACTATAAAATGACTGCGTTTTTAGAAAAAGAAAAAAATTTACAACGTGAATTGTTAAGAGACATGCTTCCGGCAGAAATTGCCTGGACTACTGAAAATGTTCATTACAAAGGACAATTTAACGAAATATATTCACAAAACATAAAAGCTGATGTTATGATATTGGGAACTTCTCATGCCAACCGCGCAATAAATCCGTATTGGCTGGAACAGGGAAGTTATTTGCTTGATGAAAATATCGGATATTTAAGCTATTTTAATTTTGCCATGGACGGTGCTTGTCCTTCTTATTATCTTGATTGGTGGGAACAAATAATAATTCCGAGCGGTTATCCTTTACCGAAACTTGTTATATTCAGCGTTGACTGGTTTATGTTTGACCATAACTGGCTGTGGCGCAGAATAGAACAGGATTATATGTATATGCAAACTCCGCCATCGCAAAATGACGGAACAAATGATAAAAATAATTTTTTTGATCTTTTTGAAGATATTAACTGGTTTGATACAGAAAACACATTAACTACATTGTTTAACAGAATACCTCTTATATATGCCCGAGACAGAATATTTGAAATGTTTTCCGAACCGCAAACAGAAGCTCCTAAAGATGCTTTGAAAATTGAGGATTGCCCTTATTATAACGGTCAGATTGCTATCGCCGGAAACTATGACGGAAAATTGTCGATTGCTACATGTTTCAGTTTTGAAGAGGAAATAGAAGATTTTAAAAAACTTTTGGATATATTCGAAGAAAATAATATTCCGTTTATGTTTTTAATGGTTCCTGAGGATCTAAACGCCCGCCGCGCCAGGCAATATGATGAAAACATAGAACTATTAAATTCTATAGCGGCTGAATATGATATCGATTTTATTAACTACAATGAAGAGAATTTAACATATTTAAGCCTGTCATCCGATTATTATTATGATTGGGGACATATGAACTGGAACGGAAGTACTTTGTTTTCCAAAATGTTAGCCGAAGATTTGGTTCCGTATATAAACGATATTTTAAAGCTGTTGAAATAAAAAGCTTGACAAAAGCATAAAACGGTGGTACACTGGAGAGCATAATAGCAGTATTATATGATATAAATATTATATATGCAAACAAAGGTCAAAATGAGGAAGTAGTAATCAAAGTATTCCGGAATACAGAGAATGGTGCGGCAATAAATTAATCGCAGTGATCAGAGATTAATAAAATGCAAGCTGAGAGTACCGTATCCGTAATTTGAATGAAGTCATCCTTTAGCCGGATACCGGGAGGTATCCCGTGTTCCGCATGTTACAGCGGTATAGTGTTATTGCACTGAAATTGAGAGCAGTTGTTTTATATAAACGGCTGAATACAGGTGGTACCGCGTTTTTTAGACGTCCTGAGGATTTTTTCTCAGGCGTTTTTTTGTTTTTAATAAAATCAAATAAAATAAGGAGAATCGAGATGGGAAACAGAAAAGAACTGCCGAAAACATATTCACCGGCAGATTTTGAAAATCGAATTTATAAATTTTGGGAAGATAACGGTTATTTTACTCCTGATAATGATCATACAAAAATACCTTACACAATTGTGATTCCTCCCCCTAATGTAACGGGTCAGCTTCATATGGGGCACGCTTTGAATAATACTTTTCAGGATATTCTTATAAGAACTAAAAGAATGCAGGGTTATAACACATTATGGATTCCCGGATGCGATCACGCCGGAATTGCTACGCAAATTAAAGTAGAAGCGGAACTGCGGGAAAAACAAAACAAAACACGCCATGATATCGGACGTGAGGCTTTTTTAGAACTTGTTTGGGAATGGAAAAATAAATACGGAAACAGAATAATAAATCAATTAAAAAAATTAGGTTCATCATGCGACTTTACACGCGAACGTTTTACAATGGATGAAAGCTTAAACGCAGCAGTTAAAAAAACATTTGTAAAATTATATGAAAATGGTTTGATATACCGCGGTTTACGTATAATCAATTGGTGTCCCAGTTGTTCGACCGCTCTTTCAGATGCTGAAGTTGAACATATGGAACTCGAGGGGAATCTCTGGCATATAAAATATTATGTTAAAGACAGCAGTGAATATATTATTGTAGCAACAACCAGACCTGAAACAATGCTGGGTGATACAGGCGTAGCGGTTCATCCGGATGATGAAAGATATACCCATTTAATCGGTAAAACATTGATATTACCGCTAATCGGACGCGAAATTCCGGTTTTTGCCGACGAATATGTTGAAAAAGAATTCGGTACCGGATGTGTTAAAGTCACACCGGCGCATGACCCAAACGATTTTGAAATGGGACAGAGAAACGGTCTTAGATTAATTAATATATTAAATAATGATGCTTTTATCAATGAAAACGGAGGTAAATATTGCGGTCTTGACAGATTTGATGCCAGAAAGGCAATTATTTCCGATTTGGATTCGCTTGGATTATTAATCAAAACTGAAAAATATCAGCATAATGTTGGACATTGCTATCGTTGTAAAACAATACTGGAGCCCATGGCTTCGAAACAGTGGTTTGTTAAAATGGAACCTCTCGCAAAACCTGCGATTGAAGCGGTAACCGGGTCCGATATAAAATATTTTCCGGAGAGATTTTCAAAAATATATCTTAACTGGATGGAAAACATTCATGACTGGTGTATATCCAGACAGTTATGGTGGGGACATCGTATTCCTGCGTATTACTGCGCCGGATGCGGAGAAATGACCGTTTCTGAAAATGATATAACTTCTTGTCCTAAATGCGGTTCTTTTGATATCAAACAAGATGAGGACGTTCTTGATACATGGTTTTCGTCGGCTCTATGGCCTTTTTCAACATTGGGATGGCCTGAAAATACAGAAGATTTAAAATATTATTACCCCACAAGCGTACTTGTTACGGCTTATGATATTATTACTTTCTGGGTTTCAAAAATGATTTTTATGGGTTTGTATAATATGGAACAAATTCCGTTTCCGAACGTCTTTATACATGGATTAGTAAGAGATGCGCAAAACCGTAAAATGTCAAAATCTTTGGGTAACGGTATCGATCCTCTTGATATTATCGGGCAATACGGAGCAGATGCTCTGAGGTTTGCGCTTTCAACCGGAAATTCTCCCGGAAATGATATGCGTTTTTCCGATGATAAAATCGAAAATGCACGTAATTTTAATAATAAAATATGGAACGCTGCACGTTTTGTTTTAATGAATCTTGATATTAATGAAATAAAACTCCCTGATTATTCGGCTCTTATGCTGGAAGATAAATGGATTTTATCGCTTTACAATAAATTGATAACAGAAGTTACAGAAAATATTGATAAATACGAAATCGGAATAGCGCTCGGAAAATTATACGATTTTGTATGGGATATTTTTTGCGACTGGTATATTGAGTTATCAAAAGTTCGTTTATCAAACAAAGATAAAACCGCGCAGAATGTAATCGGATATGTTTTATCGAATACACTTCGCCTTCTCCATCCGTTTTTACCTTTTATTACAGAAGAAATATGGCAGTCGCTTCCAAGACAAGCGGGCGAAAAAGATTCGCTTATGATATGCGATTTTCCGAAATATGATGAAAAAATTAACTTCGCATCCGAAGAAATATGCATGGAGAGTATTATCACCGCAATAAAAGCAATCCGCAACCGCCGTTCGGAAATGAATGTTAAATCTTCACGTAAAGTAAAATTGTATATTGTTTCAAATAACAAAGAAGCGTTTTGCGAAAAAACTACATCTCATTTTATAAAACTAGCTTCTGTTTCAGATGTTGAATATGTTTCTTCATATGAAGATGAAAACGCGGTTCAAATAATAACAAGCGATGCTTCAATATATATACCGCTCGCAGATATGATAGATTATGAATCCGAACGCATCAGACTTGAAAAAGAAAAAGAAAATACTTTAGCGGAAATAGAAAGGCTTGATAAAAAATTATCAAATGAAGGTTTTACAAGCAAAGCACCGGCTGCTGTTATTGAAAAAGAACGAAATCTTTTGGCAAAATACAAAGATGTTTTGTCGGCGGTAGAAACCGCTATCGAAAAAATAAAGAAGTAATCCGATAAAGAAAACTTCTTTAAATAAATATTAAAAAAAATTTAGATAAAGGAGCTTATTTATCATGAAAAATAAAAACAGTGTAAAATTATCAGTAATTTTGTTAATGGCAATTGTGTTAGTATGTAGTATTATTTCATGTTCTTCAAAAAATAATAGCAGTGCGGACGGGGATATATATAATGAAAACATGAAAGAATATGAGGATGGTTCATTACAGGAATATTATCAATCCGTTGAAACAGGAGCTTCCTATAATGAGTTCAGCGGAGCAAAATCTTCTTATGTAGCTGAAACTAATGCTTCTCCCATACAAGATACAAGAAAAATTATCAGAACAATATCATTATCTCTTGAAACAAAAACCTTTGATAATTCCGTGGCGAAAATAACTCAAATGGCGAACGAATTCGGCGGTTATTTAGAATATTCCAATATATCCGGTAATAATTATGATTCCAATAATAATGAAAGATATGCTAATTTTACAATTCGTATTCCCGCGGAAAAACTGGATTCTTACATCAATAGTTTAGGCGAAGGTTTTAATGTATTGAATAAAACCGAAAATACAAGCGATATAACTGACATGTATTATGACGCAACCGCACGTTTAAATTCATTAAAAACACAAGAAGAACGTCTTATATCAATGCTCGAAGGAGCAACCGAATTACAATACATGCTCCAGTTGGAACAAACATTAGCCGATGTCCGCTATCAAATAGAAAGTTATTATTCTACAATACAGCGTTATGACAGTCAGGTAGCTCTTTCGACTCTTACAATATCACTGCAGGAAGTAATAGAATACAAGCCTGAAATTATAAAACCGAAAACTTTCGGAGAGAGGATTTCCATAGCATTTAAACAATCATGGAACAATTTTACCGAAGGATTAAAAGACTATATTATTGAATTTATATATTCAATTCCAGTATTAATAATTTGGGCAATTTTTATAACAGCAGCAATAATAATTATTGTGAAAATTACAAAAAAAAGACGCAATAAGAAATTAACAGAAAAGAATGATTCGGAAAACAAAAAAACTTATATAAAATAAACTATAATAAAAAAGAACGCAGCAAAAATGTTTGTTGCGTTCAAAGTTTTGCGGAGCTTTTTCAAAAGCGACCGAGTCTTCGTAACCTATGTCTTCAATCTGAACGCATCAACAATTATTGCTGCGTTCTTTTTTTATAAATTATGTTGTTAAAAATTTTATATCATCGATTGTAAGCTGAATATCCCGGTTAGTGATAGTACGTTTAATTTGTTCGATTGAACTTGCTGCAACGATAGGCAATACAGTTACGGGATTTATACATGAAGTTAAAAATGCACAAACCGCTTCTTCCGGTGTTATTTGTTTTTTCTCGCACAATTCTTTAAGTTTCAGCAAACGCTTTATATTTTTAGGAGAAGCGAATCTTCCTGTTGCGGCTTCGGGATTTGCGAAATTTTTATAGAAAAAGCCTCTTGCCTGCGATGTATATGCCATAACCGGTATTTTATTTTCTATATATCCATTGTATTCGGTATCGTTCATACAAACAAGAGTAGTATCTCCGTATTCCTCATTTGTCACATCTGCTAAACTATAACATATCTGGCTGAATGAAAATCCGGCGAGTCCGTTATTTTTTGCGTATTCATTGGCCTCGTTTATTCTCTTTACACTCCAATTTGAAGCTCCCAAAGCTTTTATATTACCGGATTTTACATATTTATTTAATATTTCGATAATATAGCCTGCCGGTGTAGCAATGTCGTCGCGATGCAAATAATAAACATCTATATAATCTGTTCCGATATCTTTCAAACTGTTTTCAAAATCATATTTAATATCGGATTCAGTCAATCTGCTTTTTTTCATATTGTCTCTCGGGGGGTGAGCACCTTTTGTTACGATTACCAGTTTCTTTCTGTCATAACCGCTTTTTTTTAGCCAAGCACCGATAATACGTTCGCTTTCACCGTAAACCGCTGCAGTATCAAGACAATTGCCTCCGGATGATAAATAATAATTTAATATTTCTTCAAATGAATTCCCGCATCCGGCAGCTCCCAAAATAAAACGCGAAATACCCGAACCGCTATTTGTTTTAAAAAAATCCAAATTTTCCACTATATTATTTCCCCGTTTCAAATGATTTTATAAAATTCTTTAATCTTTGTTCGCAAAGCAAATCGTAAGCACCGTAACAATATGGTTCTTCACCTTCGGTTAAAATTAGATCCACGGGATTGACGATATATGAATTAATTTTTTTCAGCAAAATTTTATTAAATTCTTTTGCTACGATATTGCTGCCTGTACCGACTATAATATGATTTGGCATTAAAACAGTATAATAGTTATTTATTAAAATAGCAATATCATTAGCTAAAGATTCCGTATTTATTGTATCAAGCAAAACTTCACCCAACCTGGAACCGCTGTGCAGTATTATTCCGTTAATATCTGCGGGGGATATAGTATTACTACCGTTTACATATACTCCGTCAGCCTGTAAACCTATTCTTATATATAAAAAACTGTCATTATAAATATTACAGTAATAACGGATAGAAGAGTTAATAAAATCGGTGTATACAATATTATCGGAATTTATATAATCACTGATGGTTTGTTTTGTAATACTGATAATATCAACATCTGTTTTATTTTTATTACCTAAAATGAAAAAATTTATATTTTGCGGTATTATTATCGCCGCCCCGAAAATATTGTTTTTATTTTTATAAAAGATACGCAATTCATTTAAAAACAATAATACATTCTCATCATAATAATATTGTTTATTGTATTTATAACTGAAATTACCGGTAATTGTCCCGCATGCGTTAAAATGCAACGCTTTAAAATCATTGTTTGAAATATCGATAATTAAATAAGAATATGTATTATTAGGTTCAATAATACCGACCCTTCTTCCTGCGAAATTATTAATTTCTTTTTCTTGAATTATTAAACCTCCGCTCAAAAAAGCATCTACAATTTTACCAACAGTCATCAAACTGAGGCCTGTTATATCCGCTATTTCCGCTCGTTTAATTTTTTTCTTTGAAATAATTAAATTATAAACAGCAGCAGTGCTTTCATATTTTATTGTCGATAGTATATTTT
This sequence comes from Eubacteriales bacterium, assembly GCA_031549925.1. GTDB lineage: Bacteria > Bacillota > Clostridia > Oscillospirales > CAG-272 > JAVBPA01. Next base: position 20,749 of record JAVBPA010000096.1, on the reverse strand, counting down.
TTCCCATAACAAATACCCCTGCATAAATATGGCTTGATAATAAATGTTTCTCTTTTATGTTATAATATTTAACGCAATGAATAAGATATTTTTGTACGTAACTATATTTTTGTAGCATTCTTTATCAATATAACAATTATAATTGACAAAATATGTTATGTCAAGTTAATTTATAAAATCGCATATTAATTTATTTAATTGCAATAAACCGCAAAATATTTATATATAATTATTTAAAAATAGTTTCTTGCAAAATCTATAAATATGTTTTATAATTAGCTTAAAATAATTATTTTCGGAGCGTTATTGAAATTGGAAAATATAGTAAAAGAAATTATATCAAAACAGCTTAATATCGATATTAAAAACATAAATTACAACGATGATATTATTGAAAAATTAGGTGCTGATTCACTTGATATTGTTGAAATGCTTGTTTTTTTAGAGGATAATTACGGAATTTCTATTGACGATTCATGTATTCCTAATCTCCGCACAACCGGAGATATAATAAATATATTGAAAACGGGAACTGAGGTTGTTAGAAATGTCAATATCTGAAAATAAAAAAGCCGTTATGTACGGAGCCGGGAATATCGGACGCGGTTTTATAGCGCAGCTTTTGTATATGTCGAATTATAACACGGTTTTTATTGATGTAAACGAACAAATTATAAATGCTGTAAACGAAAAGAGGGAATATCCGCTATATATAACGAACGGTGATAACTACGATATAGTCAACATAAAAAATATATGCGCTGTAAATGGAAATGATATAAACGCGGTTGCCGAAAATTTTATAGACGCGGATATTGTTGTGACAGCAGTAGGAGCCAATGTATTAAAATATATAAAAAAGCCGTTCGCCGAAGGTATTATAAAAAGATTTGAACAAACAAATGTACCGCTTAATATAATATTATGCGAAAATTTAATGGAAGCGGATAAATATTTTAAATCGCTGGTTTCGGAATGTTTGCCCGATGATAAAAAACATCTTCTCGATAAAGTTGGTTTTATTGAAGCTTCTGTTGGACGTATGGTTCCGGTAACTCCGGATAATATTAAAAAAGAAAATTTACTCGCGGTTTGCGCCGAACCTTTCTATCCGCTTCCTGTGGACGGAGAGGCTGTAGTAGGTACATTGCCGGATATTAAATATATTTACCCGGTTATTCCGTTTTCGTTTTATATAAGAAGAAAGCTTTTCATGCATAATATGGCTCATACGGCAGCGGCTTACAACGGATATATAAAAGGCTATAAATATATATGGGAAACAATGTACGACGATGAAGTATACAATATAACAAAAGGCGCGCTTGATGAAATATCGCAGGCAATGGCAATTGAATACAAAATAGATCAGGCGGAATTAAAAAGTTATTCCGATGAGTTGATAGAAAGATTTAAAAATAAACTATTGGGAGATACTATCGAAAGAGTCGGACGAGATACAATAAGGAAATTAGCGGTAAACGACCGTATTACGGGTGCGTTTTTATTATGCCGTCGTCATAACATAAAAGCTGAAAATATAATAAAAACTATGAAGGCTGCATTTTTATTCAATCCTGACGGAGATGTTTTTGCAAATGAAACTTATGAATTCGCAAAATCAAACGGATTGGATTCCGCGATTGAAAAATATTGCGGTATAAATTATGAAGATGTAAAATGTATTGAAAAATAAAAATGTTTTTTTCGGATTGTTTAACATATATGATTTTATAATAGCGTTTTCTATATTAGCAATAGCTGTTTTATTGTTGCTTTTTCAGCATGGAAAAACCACAAAAAGCGGTATTCCGTATATATATATATCATGCGGAGATAATATTGTATCAGATTTGCTTTCGAATGAAAGGGAATATAAATTAAAAAATAACGGATATAATATTACTGTCGAAGTAAAAAATAAAAAAATTCGCGTAGTTGAAAGCGATTGCCCGAACGGTGATTGTGCCGCTTCTCCCGCTCTTACCGACGGTAACGGCTGTATCGTTTGCGTTCCCGCAAAATTGTTGGTTCGCATTATATACAAAGGGGAATCAAATGCGGACATTATCGCAGGTTAAAATAAATATGTCAAAAAATATACGCAGATTGACATGCGATGCAATGCTGCTTGTTTCGGCATTAATATTATCTTATATCGAAAGTTTTATACCATTTATGTTAATAGTTCCGGTTCCGGGAATAAAACTGGGTCTTGCCAATTTAGCTGTTATGATTGCGGCATACGGAGCGGGTGAAACGGGAGCGGGTATAGCCGATGCTTTTGTAATTTCAATTTCGAGAATATTTATTATGGCTCTGCTTTTCGGAAGTATCAGCACATTCTGGTTTTCGCTTACAGGCGGAATGTTTTCGTTTATAAATCTTTTTATTTGCGTTGTTATTTTAAAAAAATATGTTTCTCCGCTCGGAACTTCCTTAGCATGCGCAGCAGGACATAATTTCGGACAAATAATTGCCGCAATTTTATTTTATGATAATAAATTTTTAATTTACTTTTTACCCTTGCTTTTATTAGCCGCTTTGGTAACGGGAACTATAATCGGCATTATACTTGTTATGATGATTCGTAGATTGAATAATATAAAATATATATCGGGTGAAATTAATGAAAGACAATAATCCAACAAAAATTTGGGCTCATCGGGGTTCTTCCGCATATTCACCGGAAAATACATTGGACGCTTTTATGTTAGCGATTCAAATGAAAGCGGACGGAATAGAACTTGATGTGCATATGACATCAGACGGCAAAGTCGTTGTTTCCCATGACGGCACAATCGACAGATGTTCTGACGGACGCGGAAAAATATCGGAAATGACGTACACACAGCTTTTGCAATATAATTATTCTGCGGGGTTCCGCGATAAATATAATAATGTTAAAATCCCTTTGCTTTATGAAGTATATGATTTAATACGTTCTTATGACATGACGGTAAATGTTGAAATAAAAGCTAATGGAGATGAATTCATTGAAAAGATATATGAAATTGATAGAAATTCTCAAATGAGCGATAGAATAATATATTCCTCTTTTAATCATTTTAGTTTGGTTAGAATGAAAGAAATTAATCCTTCCGCTTTTATAGCTCCGCTTTACGGAGAGGGAATTGTTAAACCTTGGGTTTATGCAAACTCCTTCGGAGCAAAAGCTCTTCATCCTCAATATAATGAAATTTACAGAATTGAAAATTATGTAAAAAGCTCACATGAAGCAGGTATTCGAGTTCATCCATGGACTGTTGACGGAGAAAATGATATTAAAAAGCTAATAGACTTAGGCGTTGACGCTATTATTACAAATCGTCCTGACGCTGCTGTAAAAATCCGTGATAATTCCTGAATTGTTGTCGCCTGCGGGTAATTTTGAAAAATTAAAATCCGCTTTAAATTTTGGTGCTGACGCAGTTTATCTGTCGGGAAAATCTTTTGGTATGAGAGCGGCAGCCGATAATTTTTATCAAAACGAACTCGAAGATGCGATTACATATGTTCATGAAAAAAATAAACGCGTATATTTGACAGTGAATGTAATGCCTCATGAAAATGAAATCGAAGCTTTGGATGTCTACTTGCGGGAAATATCGAATTACAAAGACAAACCTGACGCTTTTATTGTAGCCGATCTCGGAGTTATGGAAAAAATAAAAAATATTTTTCCCGAAAAGGAAATTCATATATCGACTCAAGCGGGAGCGGTAAACAGCCTTGATTGCAATGTCTTTTATAAACTCGGAGCTAAAAGAATCATATTAGCCCGTGAACTTTCATTTGACGATATTAAAAGAATCCGCGATAAAACAGATCCGCTTTTGGAACTGGAAATATTTATACACGGTTCAATGTGCGTTTCTTATTCCGGCAGGTGTCTTTTGTCCCATCATTTTACAGGGCGTGACGCTAACAGAGGTTTGTGTACTCAGCCATGCCGCTGGAAGTATAAGCTTTATGAAATAGAAGAGGAAAAACGTCCCGGACAAAGGCAGGATATAACAGAAAACGATATGGGTACGTTTATTATGTCATCACGTGATATGTGTATGATAGAACATATACCGGATCTTTGTGAATCCGGGGTATCTTCTCTGAAAATTGAAGGACGTGTTAAAAGCGCTTATTACGCCGCCGTGACAGCGAATACTTACAGAATGGCGCTTGATTCATATAAAACCGGTAATTATGTTTATAATAAAGAATGGCTAAGCGAACTTGAAAGCGTGAGCCACAGACCGTATTGCACAGGTTATTTTCTAACATCACCTGATTCGGATGCCCAGCTTTGCGAAAACAACAGTAAAAATTATATCGGAGAAAGATCTTTCTGCGCTTCTGTAATATCATACGATGAAAAAAATAATTTAGCTTATTGTGTACAAAAAAATAAAACAGTTTTGGGAGATGAAGCGGAATTATTGTCACCTAACAAAACCGGACAAAAATTTATTGTTAGTTGTTTATACGATAAAGATTTTAATTCTATAACTTCAACACCTCATCCCGAAATGAATTTTTATATAAAAATACCTTTTTCGGTTTTACCGGGAGATATTATTAGAAAATAAAAAAAGAGAAGCCCCGCATTTTCAGCGGAACTTCTTTGGTTATATGTGCAATTTAAATCAGGCTTATGTTAGCAGCCGCAGCCCGAGAAAAGGAAAAGGATTATCAGTACTATAATGAGAATCCAAATGTTGCTGTCATCAAATAGGTTGCAGAGGCAATCCATGAAAACGTCCTCCAAATTAATATTTTAATTATTTTTATTTCCGATTTTATATCGGGAAGCGGTTTGCGCTTCTGATATTATAATATGCGATGATTCTTATTCTGTTCGGTCTAATTAAAAAAAATATAGAAAGTGATAAATTGATATGGAAATTTTAGAGCTTGCGAAATCTCTGGGAGAACAAATAAAACAAAGCGAACAAGCAAAAAACGCTAAAACGGCGGAGGAAGTTTACGAATCCGATGCATATCTGCGTTCGCTTATTGACGAATATAATTCTTTGAGCGAAGCATATAAAACAACAGAAGATGATTCTTATACAAGAAAAATAGAAGAAAGAATGGGTGTTCTTTATGATGAAATAACCGAAAACCCGGTTTATGTAAATTATGTTAAAACACAGACAGAGCTTTCAAATTTAATGGAAGAGATAAATGACGAAATTAATTTTGTGGTTACGGGAAAACGCGGATGCGGTCATGACGGCTGCGAAGGTTGTTCGGGCTGTCATTAATTCATCTATGTTTATTATATGACAAAGGCATAATAAATGATTGCGATGAGGTTTTAACAAATGGCAACCCCGATAATACAGCAATACAAAGATATTAAAAGTAAATACGAAAATTATATATTGTTTTTCAGGCTTGGCGATTTTTATGAAATGTTTTATGATGACGCAGTTCTTGCTTCTTCGCGTCTTGATTTAGTTTTGACAGGAAAAGACTGCGGAGAAGAACAACGCGCTCCAATGTGCGGTATTCCGTTTCACAGCGCGGATAACTATATCATTAGATTGATATCACAGGGATTTAAAGTTGCTATTTGCGAACAGACAGAAACTGCGGAGGAAGCACGCGGAGGTTTAATTAAACGCGATGTTGTCAGACTTATAACCCCCGGAACGATCACCGGCAACGGTTATCTTGATGAAAGCCGTAACAATTATTTATGTTCGGTTTATATTCCGGAAAATTTTGCCTTGGAAGACGCCGGTATTTGCATAGCCGATGTTTCAACCGGTGATATAAACGCTTGCAATATCGGCGGAGTTAATGTTTATCAAAGAATATTAAACGAGTTATCGACATATAACCCCCGTGAAATTATATTGAATAAATACTCCGCATCAATAAATCAACTGCTCGATTTTATAAAAAATAAGCTTGGCAGTATAATAAATGCTACGGAAGAAGACAATGAAAGATTTGATACCGTATTTTCAAGAAATTTAGTTGTAAATACATTTGATAAAATAACGGATGAAAAGATAAGTGCTAATAAATCCGCTGTTTTAGCCGCCGGAGCCTTGCTTTCATATATAGAGCAAACACAAAAATCAGATGTTGTCTGTGTTAAAAACTTAAATTTTTATAATGAAAACCAATATCTTGAATTAGATTATAATACAAGGCGAAATTTAGAGCTTTGTACGCAAATGAGAACAGGTGAAAAACGCGGTTCGCTTTTGTGGGTTATCGATAACACCAAAACCTCAATCGGTGCGCGTATGCTGCGTAAATGGCTTGAAAGACCCCTTGTAAATATAAAAGCAATTGAACGCAGACTCGGAGCTGTAGAAGAATTATTTTCAAATTTTTTATTGAGGGAGGATCTTTGTGAACTGTTAAAATCCGTATTGGATATCGAACGGATTATGGCACGAATCGTTTACGGAAACGCTAATTCCCGTGACCTTGTGGCGATGGCAAATACATTTGCGGTTATACCGAAAATTAAATTGTTATTATCTGATAGCTATAGTGATGAGCTAAAAAACATTTATGAAAATTTAGATGAATTATCTGATATTTATGATTTGATATCATCGGCTATAATAGAAGAACCTCCGTTTTCAATACGCGAAGGCGGATTTATTAAAAAAGGTTATAATTCCGAAATAGATGAATTGTTAAATATAATCAATAACAGCAAAGATTATATCGATAAAATTGAACAGCGGGAACGCGAAGAAACGGGAATAAAGGGATTAAAAATCGGTTACAACCGCGTATTCGGATATTATATTGACATAACCAAATCTAATTTGTCCGATATACCGCAGAGATATATAAGAAAACAAACGCTTTCTAACAGCGAACGCTTTATTACAGAAGAATTAAAAAATTTAGAAGGTACGATACTTGGCGCATCTGATAAAGAAACGGCTTTGGAATATGATTTGTTTTGTGAAATAAGAAAAAAAATATCTTCCGAAACGGCAAGAATACAAATTACTTCTGAAATGATAGCGGCTCTTGATTCTTATTTAAGTTTGGCTTTAACCGCTTTTAAAAATAATTATACATATCCGAATATCGAATACGGAACTGAAATTAATATAAAAGAAGGAAGACATCCGATAGTCGAACAATTTGTTTCAGACGGTAATTTTATTCCGAACGATACTTTGCTTGATACCAAAAATAATCGAATGGTATTAATAACAGGACCTAATATGGCGGGAAAATCCACATATATGAGGCAAATTGCCGCGATAGTTATTTTAGCTCAAATCGGTTCGTATGTTCCGGCAAGAGAAGCTTCCGTCGGTGTTATTGACAAGCTTTTTACACGAATAGGAGCTTCGGATGACTTGTCTTCAGGGCAGTCAACTTTTATGCTCGAAATGACTGAAGTAGCGTATATATTAAAAAACGCGACCGAACGAAGTTTGATAATATACGATGAAATCGGACGCGGAACTTCAACTTTTGACGGAATGAGTATAGCAAGGGCTATTATTGAGTATACTCAAAGTAAAAAAATCGGAGCAAAAACATTATTCGCAACGCATTATCATGAACTGACAGTAATGGAAAATGAGTTTGACGGAGTTGTAAATTATAATATTGCAGCTAAAAAAAAGGGTGACGATTTAGTTTTTTTGAGAAAAATAATCAAGGGAGCAGCCGATGACAGTTACGGAATTGAAGTCGCGAAATTAGCGGGAGTTCCTATTGAAATAATAAAAAGAGCAAAAGAAGTATTAAAAACACTTGAGGAAAAAAGCAAATTGCTCACGCATAACGATATTGAGATTGAAAAAGATAAAAAAGAAAATAATAATATAACTTTTGACGATATAAGAACAGATGAAATAATTGAAAAATTAAAAAAGCTTGACTGCGAAATGCTGACTCCGATTGAAGCTTTAAATTTTTTATATGACCTTAAAAAAATGTTAAAATAACGGAGGTGCTGTTTATATGAATTTGCAAATTTTTTCGGATATGCTGTGCAGTGTGGGTATAATAGGCGGCGCTGACGGTCCGACAAAAATAATTATAACTTCATCATCGCTAGGTGATTATATTTTAATCGGAGTATTGGCTGCAATATTCATCGGATTAATATTTTTATATTTTTATATTAAAAAAAAGCGTAAATAAAAATGGGTATTATAAACGTTTTAGATATTAATGTAGCTAATTTGATAGCTGCGGGGGAAGTGGTGGAAAGACCGGCTTCCGTCATAAAGGAGCTGCTTGAAAATTCGATTGACGCGGGAGCTGCTCATATAACCGTTGAAATAAAAAACGGCGGAGTATCTTTCATGAGGGTTGGCGACGACGGCTGCGGAATGAGCCGTGATGATGTTCCGGTTTGTGTTATGAGACACGCTACGAGCAAAATCAGGGATGAAAGAGATCTTGACGGAATATTAACTCTCGGATTCCGCGGAGAAGCACTTGCCGCAATAGCATCAGTTTCTAAATTGCGTATTATGACTAAAAATGAAATTGACGATATTGGAACTCTCCTTATTTGCGAATGCGGCGAAATCAAAGAACTGGGTGATATTGGCTGCAAACGCGGAACTATGATTATTATCGAAGAATTGTTTGCGAATTTTCCGGCAAGAAAAAAATTTTTGAAAAAAGATATTACAGAATCAATGGCTGTTACAGCGGTAGTTGAAAAAATTGCGCTTTCAAGACCTGATATAGCCATAAAATATATTACTGACGGGACAGTTAAATTCGATACTCCCGGAGACGGAAAATTGCAAAACACAATTTATGCAGTTCTTGGCAGGGATTATGCAAAAAAAATGATACCGGTTAAAGATACCACACAAGGTATTTCTATAACGGGATTTATCAGTATACCTGAAAATACAAAGGGAAACCGAAATTATCAAAATATCTTTTTAAATAAAAGATATATTAAGAGCGGGGTCATCACCGCCGCTTTTGAAGAGGCTTATAATACTTTTATTGAAACAAACAGATACCCCTCATGTGTTTTAAATATAGAAATACATCCTTCGTTTGTTGATGTAAATGTTCATCCCGCAAAACTGGAAGTAAAATTTTCAAATGAAAAAGCGGTTTTTGCCGCCGTTTACAGCGCAGCCAAAAATTCTTTAATGGAAAATACCAAACGTCCGGAATTTACGCTTAAAGATACGATTTATACAGCCAGTGATATAAGCTTTGTAAACAACGCTTTTGCTTCGGTTATTGATCCGGTAACCGATGATATAAATAAACGTGAAGATAAAAAAATATATGATTTATTTGAATCGAAAGAGGAAAATGATAAAACGGAAGAAATATCTTCTGAAAATTTAAATAAAACCGATAAAATAACAACCGAAGAAAAACAAAATTCCGAATTAATAAAAAAAGAAATAATAACTGAAACAATAAACGATGGAACGGAAGAGCCGCAGATTACACAGCCCCGTATACCCAAATATAGGGAAGAATTAAAGAATATAAATATTTCGAATGATTTTCAATATAAAAAAAGTGACATAAATAAAGCGGAAAACTCTGAAATAATTGAAAAATCAAATGAAATCAAACCGCCGGAAGATATTAAAAATAAAAACTATAAAATAATGGGTGTAGTATATGACAGCTATATTATAGTTGAAACGACTGAAAAATTATTAATTATAGATAAGCATGCGGCTCACGAAAGATTGATTTTTGAACAAATGAAATATAATATGCAAACCGGAAACAAATTCGGTTATTCTCAGATATTATTAGTGCCTATTGTTTTAAAGTTTACACCGGTTGAATATGCCGCGCTTGTAGAATATAAAAATGATATAGAAATGACCGGATTATCATATATATTTGACGATGAGGACAATGTACAGTTATTTTCTATACCTTCAGTGTTAAATATTAATTCTTCTGTTGATATGTTAAATGCTTTAGCGGCAGGGCTTGGCACCGGAGTGACAAATGTCGAAAATCAAAGGGAATTGTTTTTTGAAGAAGCATTATATCAAGCTTCATGCAAAGCTAGTATGAAAGCCGGAAGAAAGGATGCTTTTGAAAATATAGAATGGCTCGTTTCATCGCTTATGCAATCTCCCGACATACAATATTGTCCACATGGCAGACCCGTCGCTTTTGATATAACAAAAAGCGGTATAGAAAAACAATTTAAAAGAACATAATAAAAGATTGCCCTTCTCAATTAAAAAGAAGAGCAATTTTATTTTTATAATTTTATAAGCCAAATATTACGGTAGCTTACCGGATTACCGTGATCCTGTAAAAGAAGCGGTCCGTTTGCAACAATTGAATTGTAAACACCGCCGGGTGTGTTGTTTTCCAATTTCGCGCTATTATGTATGGGAAGTCCGTTATGTATTATCGATAATATTGCTTTTTCGGTTATAATTCCGTTGTCATCATATTTCGGGGCGCGGATTAATATGTCATATGTTTGCCATTCTCCCGCCGGAGCGCTTGCGTTCATGTTCGGTTTTATTAAATTATACACAGCTCCGCAGTCTCCGAGTGAGGGATTTTCTATACCGTATGAATCAAGAACTTGTATTTCGTAACAACCATGCACATAAACACCGCTGTTTCCCCTTCCTTGACCGGTTTCTCCCGGCATATACGGACATCTGAATTCCACATGAATCATAGCGTCTCCGTATGTTTCTTTTGATATTATATCACCGGAAACTACTGTTAAAAATCCTTCTTTGTCGATTTCCCATGTTATTTTATTGCCATTTCTGTCAACCCATGCATCGGTTGATGTTCCGTCAAATAATACTATTTTATCGTAAGCCATAAATATCCTCCGTTATATTTTTCGTATTCATAAATATTTGTTGCGTTCATACTTTTGATATAATTGTAACTTATATTTAGTCTATATATTATTTCGATATTTGTCAAGATATATCTTTATTTTTATCAAGATAGCGGAAATAAATATAAATAAAACGAGTACAAAGGAAATTAATATGAATACAATAAAAATCGATTTTACAAAAATAACCGGAAAAATAAAACCAATGCACGCTATTAATAATATGCCTACAGTTCCGTGTGATTCTCTGGGTTTATACGGAAAATTAAAAGAAGCGCATGTACCGTACGGACGTCTTCATGACACCGGAGGATTATTCGGAGGAGCGAGATATGTCGATATTGAAAACATTTTTATGGATTTTTCAGCCGATGAAAACGATCCCGCTTCATACGATTTTTCATTTACGGATGTGCTGCTATCAGAAATGATAAAGTTCGGAGTAGAACCTTTTTACAGACTCGGATGCACAATAGAAAATTATCATTATATAAAATCGTATCACATATATCCGCCGGCAGATCCGAATAAATGGGCGAGAATATGCGAACACATCATTTTACATTATAATTATGGATGGGCTGATGGTTTTCATTATAATATCAAGTATTGGGAAATTTGGAATGAACCTGATAACGAACCTGTTATCGATGATAATCCTATGTGGAAGGGAACACCTGAACAATTCTTTGAACTTTACGATATAACAGCTAGATATTTAAAAGAAAAATTCCCGGAATTAAAAATCGGAGGATACGCAAGCTGCGGTTTTTATGCAATCTCTGATTCGAATTTTTCAGAAACGGCTCATTCTACTTCAAGAGTAGGATATTTCGTTGAGTTTTTCCATGACTTTTTTAAATACATATCCGAACGTAAAACTCCGCTTGATTTCTTTTCATGGCACAGTTACGCCGGTTTAAAAGAAAATGTTATGTATGCAAAATACGCAAAAGAAAAATTAACAGAATACGGTTATGGAGAAGCGGAAGTAATTTTTAACGAATGGAATCCCGGAATCAGAAACAGAAGAAAAGCTGTTGACGCTTCAAATATTGCCGCTATAATGTGTGCTATGCAAAAAACATCGACTGATATGTGTATGTATTATGACGGTCAGGCGAGTTCAATTTATTGCGGAATATTTAGTTTGGATGAAATGTGTACACTTAAAGCTTATAATTCATTTTTAGCTTTCGGAGAGCTTTATATATTACAAAATGAAGCGGAATCATTTTGTGATGCGGAGGGTGTTTACATATGTGCTGCCGTAGGTGATAAAAAAGCCGTTTTGATTGTAAATTCAAACAGTGAAATGATTAATATAAATATTGAAACTTCTTCTGATGTAAAAAATATTATAGAATGTAAAGCTACAGATGAAATTCATAACTATGAAATATTAAATTTTAACATGAATGAATCAATAACACTTCCTCCTTACGCAGTTTGGCTTGTTTATTTTAATTAAATAAATTTTCAGCTTTTTTAAAATCATAAATTATCAAAAACTGATTTGATTTTTTTATTATATTATAATTTATTTATTATAATTGTTTGATGGATTAAAATGTTTTTTTCTTCAGGAAATAATTAAGTCAAATCAGTTTTTCGAAAAAAATCATGAAAAATTATAATTTGAGGAAAATATATGAAAAATAAAATAGGTGTTTTGGTTGGATTTAATTCTGAAACCAATATATATAAAGAATTTGAAAAACTCGCGGATATGGAGCTTGAATGTTGTCAGTTAAGCGGCTGGGATGTAAATTCATATACTGATGAAAACGCAGAAATAATAAAAAAAGCTTCCGCTGAAACAGGTATTGAAGTAACTGCTTTTTGGGCTGGCTGGACTCCTCCCGGGGAATGGAATTTTTACAAAGGACCTTCTACTCTTGGTTTAGTACCTATAGAATTTCGCGAAAAACGTCTTCTTGAAGTTTTGGCAGGTGCAGATTTCGCATATAAAATGGGTGTATCCGATGTTATAACGCATGTAGGTTTTATTCCGGAAAACCCGAATGATCCTGATTTCTTCGGCATCGTGGAAACTCTTAGATATTTATCGGAATATCTTATGAACAGAGGACAATATTTTTTATTTGAAACAGGTCAGGAAACTCCCGTTACTTTGCTTCGTGCTATACAGGAAATTGGAACACCGAATTTAGGAATAAATTTCGATACTGCAAATTTAATATTATACGGAAAAGCTAGTTCTGTTGACGCGCTTGATGTTATCGGCAAATATGTCCGCAACACTCATTGCAAAGACGGTTTTTATCCTACAACCGGAAAAGAATTGGGCCGCGAAGTTGCTCTCGGAGAAGGAAAAGCAAATTTCCCTGAAATTGTAAAACAACTTTCTGGTTATAATTACACAGGACCGTATATCATAGAACGTGAAATATCCGGTGAACAGCAAAAACTTGATATTATAAAAGCCCGTGATTTTATTCGCAGTTTATTATAAAAATATATGATAAATATGGATGATAAAATATACGGAACTATCCCTAAATGGGTATGGAATGTTCCTCTTTGTGAGATACATGAAGAAGAAATCGATTTTCAATTTAAAGGCTTTTCAGAAACGGATAAAAATTCCGGAGTCATGATCGTTTTATGGAAATATGACGGTTATATGAGCGATGAATATTTTATGAAAATAGAATGGGCTTTAAAAGCTGCGGAAAAATACGGACTTTATATAATGCTATGGGATGAAAACGGATTCCCCAGCGGCGGATGCGACGGTTTATTAATGAAATATTATCCGCAATACTGCGCCAAAATTTTAAATATGGAAGAATACAATGTTTTAAAGGGAGATAATTTCGAATACAAAATTGATTCGGAAATTTTTTTATCGGCTGCTATTAAAAATAAAAAAACCAATAAAATATCAGCTCTTGACGATTATATAAAAGAAAATAAATTAAGCTATATACCGGAATCAGATAGTATTGTATATATTTTTAAATGCGAAACAACAAACAGCAGTTATATGTGCTATCACGGAGCCAATCTTGTTGATTATTTAAACGTGGATGCTGTACGTAAATTAATTGAATTTACGCATGAAAATTATTACGGGAAGTTTAAAAAATATTTCGGTACCGTTATTAAATATGCTTTTTACGACGAACCTTCTTTATATCATGTAAAAGGCGGGAGAATTTGGACTTCGGATTTTAATAAATTATTTATCAAAGAATACGGTTTTTCTCCTTCTTCTTTATATCCGGCACTTTATTTTGATATAGGAGAAGATACAGCTCGTGCAAGGAATTTACTTTTCGGTTTTAGGGCGAAACTTTACGCAGAATCATATGTAAAAACTCTGGCAGACTGGTGCAACGATCATAATATAACATTGACAGGTCATATGGATCAAGAAGAAATTATAAATCCGTGCTCTATTTCGGGAGATTTGATGGGTGTTTTCAAATATCAGCCGATTCCGGGAGTCGATGAAATAATGGAATACGGAAGAGGGTCAAAAGCTTATAAATTAATTTCTTCCGCCGCCGAAAATTACGGCAGAGAACGTGTCATGTGCGAAGTTTTCGGAGCTATGGGCGAAGATATGAATGTATCTGTATTATATAAGGAACTCATCGATATGATATGTAAGGGAATAAATTTTTTTGTTCCTCACGGTACTTGGTATAATATAAATGAAAGCCGTGTTACTTTCCCGCCGGAATTATCGTTCAGAAGCATAAAATTTGCTGAACCCATTAAAATATTCAATGAAAAGGCAAAAAAATATTCTGCTTTATTAGCTCCTTTATTTTTATATGCAGATATAGCCGTTTTATATCCTATAAATGATTTATTTTCGCAATATCATTTTACAGATGACAGTTATCCGTATGACGGCGGAATTAATCCCGATTACAGCGATTATTTTTTAATCGGAGAAAAACTTTCATATGAAATAAGACATGATTTTATATATATACATCCGGATGTTTTGGATAATAACTGTTATATTGAAAACGGTAAACTAGTTCTCGAAAATAACAGGAATAAAATTTATATAAATACAATTATTATTCCCGGAATGAAAATAATTTCCGAAAAAAACATTGAAAAAATAAGAGATTTTAAAAAAAGCGGAGGTTTTGTTATAACCTCCGAAATATTACCGGAAGAAAACTATTTATTAAATAATAATAACTATGTATGTTCAATACTTTCCGAAATGCAGAAAGATGATAAAAACGGTTATTATCGGCATTTGGAAAATCTTAATATGTTAAATGAAACTTTATATGATTCTGATAAAACATATGATGTCTATATAAAAACATACGGCGAGGTAATAAACGGAAATCTTTCTTATATCCATAAATATAACAGCGAATTTGATTTATATTTATTTGGAAATTCATCGGATAATAAAATAAATATAATCGTTGATATTTTGGGAAAAGGAAAATTTTATATAGTAGATATAGATAATACAGAAAACGGATTTATATTTGAAATAAATACGAATGAAGTAATTAAAAAAAATAATATATACAGCGAATTCGAATTGGTAATCGAGCCTTTATCGGTAGTTATTGTAAAAAAATATTAAATTATTCAGAAAAGAGTTTATATATTATGACTTCAAGAGAAGCGGTAAAACAAATATTTGATAAAAAGGGAACAAAGGGAGCGATGTGGACGGGTCACCCGAGTGACGCCACAGTTAAAATTTATTCAAAGAAATGGGGTATAGAAGAATCAAGAGAAGCCATATATCAATATTTAAACGATGATTGCCGTTGGTTTATGGGAGATTGGGCATATTATCATCCGCAGGGTATGCCGATTTTTAATCCGTCATACGGTGTTGTAAGATCAAGTTTAAGTGCGGATGGTTGTTTAGCGGATGCTGAAAATATTTCCGATGTTGAAAAATACCCTTGGCCTGATGTAAATTATTGCGATTTTACTGATTATTATAGAATGATTGATGACTATCAGGATAAAATGTGTTTTGGCGGAATGTGGAGTTGTTTTTATCATATCGTAGCAGATTTTTTCGGTTTGGAAAATTATTTTATAAAGATGTATGAAAATCCTCTGGTGGTCGAAGCGGTAACTGAAAAAGTAGTGGATTTTTATGTTGCAGCCAATGAAAAATTATTTTCGAACCTTGGAGATCGTGTTGATGTAATGTTTTTCGGTAACGATTTAGGAACACAGCTTGATCTTATAATTTCACCCGAAAATTTCAAAAAATTTATTTTACCTTCATTTAAAAGATTGATTGCGGTAGGTAAAAAATACAAAAAAAAGGTTATGCTTCATTCATGCGGTTCAATATACCGTATAATACCCGATTTAATTGACGCTGGAATTGACGCTTTGCATCCGATCCAAGCACAAGCCGCGGGCATGAACGCGAAAAATCTTGCTAAGTATAAAAACGATTTAACTTTTGTGGGGGGAATTGACGCGCAATCATTTATAGTTAATGCGACTCCGCAGCAAATTAAGGACGAAGTTTACCGTGTCCGTGATATATTAGGTCCGAATATTGTCATATCTCCGAGTCACGAAGAAATATTGCCTAATATCCCTCCGGAAAATATTGAAGCTTTAGCGGAAGCGGCAAAAGAATAAAAAAATATAGGCAGTATATACATATTAATTTATTTTAAAAATATATTTTAATTCTATCTTCACAAAATAAATAAATTTGTTAAAAGATTATTAACAAAAAAACGATTCTATTTAGTATTTTAATTTTATAATATTTCCAAAACTTACTATTTAGGAGGTATAAGTAAAAATATAAAATGAAAAAATTAATTATAATTTTAATATCATTTATACTATCTTCGATCCTATTTTCATGCTCCGGATTAAAAGAAAGCACGGATTATTATGAAATTAAAAACAAGGAATTAAAATTAAATAAAAACTCAGAAATTAAAGGAATAGAACAAATTGAAAATTATACATTCATAATTTTAGATAATGAAATAATAAAATATGATTGTATTGCGGATGAAATATTGGAATTTAATATTGATATTGAATCTATAAATGCTATTAGAAATAATTCCGGATATTTATATGTTTTTGATTTTGAAAATTTTATAATATATGAAATAGTTCCCGAAACGCAGAAAATTAAAAATACTTATAAATATAACAGTCTTTTTAATATATATCATTTTACTGTAAGTGATAATTATTTTATATTTTACGGGAACGACGGTTCTCAAAATTGTTTCTACATCGTGGATAAAAAATCAGGCGAAGAAAAAAATATACCTATAAAATTAAATATTGATACTGTAATTAATTACAAAGAAGATAAATTATTATTAAATATATCATCATCACAAAGTGCGGATAATTATTTTACAATATATGATATTAAAAAAGATTCATTGGAAAATGAAATTAAAACAAATTGTTTTATCAGAGCAGCAACTTATAATTCTATAAAAGATAGTATAATATTTTCTTCATATGATACTATAACTAAATCTTTATATTTAAAAACCGTAGAAATAGAAAATAAAATTATTAAAACATTAAAATTGTTCGATATTGAATCTGACGGAAATGAATTAAGATATATATCTTCTGCTTATAACATAACTTCATATGATTACGGAAACGATATTACCGGTTTTTATAATCTTGATGAAAAAACAGAAAATATCACAATTGCCTCTATGGGATACACTCCGGATTCTATACAGTATTCTATTAAAAAATACAGTATAGAAAATGAAATAATCGTTAATGAAATAAAATATGATACCATAGAAAAAATAATTCTTAAAACGCTTGCCGGTGATAATGATGCGGATATATTTTTGTTAATGGATACTTGGAATATTGCGGATTTTATCAGAAACGGAGCATATGAGGATTTATCAAAATATGATGTTATGACAGAAGTTTTGAAAAAAAATGAAGAAATGATTCGACATGTTACCTCCGATGATGATAAAATTATTGGAGTTCCAATTGATTTATATTATCAAAATACAGATAAATTAAATTCATTATTCATAAATCAATATTCTATTAATCGGACATTCAATATTTACAAATATATATTCGATAATATAAATCTTATAATACCTGAATATCTCGATAAAGATGGAATTAAATTAAAACAATTATTCGAATACATAGGAGAATTTGATCCTGATATGGATTATATAGATATCATGGACGGTTCATATGAATTTGTTGGTTGTAAATTAGCCATACTCAGTCATTCATCACAAAAAAAAGAACTTTCTGCGGGATTCTTAGCTTCTGTTATGCAGAATCTATCAGATGAAAAAAATGTTGTTGAAGGATACGAATATATCCAAATAAATTATTATCCAAGTGATATTAATTACAGCAATACTTATGTACTATGGAAACATTGTACCGCGGATATACTAAATACTTTAATTGATTATGCGGATTCTATTATAAAAAACAAAAATTCGATTACCGAAATAGCAAAAGAAGCTTCTAATAAATTATCTACAATGCTGCTTGAATGAGTTGCCGATTTTTATTAAAAATATGAAAAATATAAATAAAATTGTTTCAATCATCACTTTGCTTGTTTTTCTTTCGATTGTATTCTTTTTTTCAATTTTCGGAAAAATCATACGCGATAATAATTCTCCCCGTGTCGCTGTTACACAAGTAACATTTTATCTGTTCGGAGACGATGAATACATGTCAATGGCTTTGCCGAATGAATGTTTTTTATTTGATGAAGTAACAAATGATTTATCATTGTACTATATCGAAAAAAACGAAGATTCAGGTGAGGAGGCATTTTTTGCGGTAAAAACTGAAAATTTCGAAATTGGCAGAATTGGAGATTTATATACCGAAGTTTTGCGGGGAGAATGGGTTAATAAAGATTTTATTTACAAATCTGATCGCTCTTTTAAAAACGGAGCTCGTGTTGTCGTTGCAAAGGAGGAAGATTTACATTGAAAAAGAAACTTTTCCTGCTTTATCTTTTACCCAGTTTAATCGGTTTTTTAGCTTTTTATGTAGTTCCGTTTATTTATTCGTTTTATTATGCTTTCATTGAAAATGCCTTCACAAATAAATTCGTTTGGTTTGATAATTTTGTTCGAGTTTTTCAAAACGAATCATTTCAGAATGCTATGATAAATACTATGAAGTTTACTTTCATTTCTGTACCGCTGATAATGATAATTTCCTTTTTGATTGCTCAGTTTACAGTGTTATTTTTAATGAAAGTTCCTTTTGTAAAACGAGCATTTTTTTTACCCTTTGTTCTTCCTTCTGCTGTCATAGTGGTATTTTGGCAAACTTATTTAGGAAACACTTCGCCTTTTGAATCGTTGCTTGCATGTTATCTTTGGAAATATTCCGGTATTAATATCATGCTGCTCATTACCGCTATAAGCAGATTGCCGAAAGAATATTTTGAATCGGCTAAAATAGACGGAGCGGGCAGGGTAAAGCAATCGGTTAAAATAGTATTGCCGATGATAATGCCTACTTTATTTTTTACTGCTATTCTTTCGGTTGTTAATTCTTTTAAAATTTTTAAAGAATCCTATCTGCTGTACGGACAATACCCCGATTCCGAAATATATATGTTGCAAAACTATTTAAATAATCATTTTTTAAAACTTAACTACCAAAATATATCAACAGCGGCAATAATATTTTTTACTCTTGTATACATACTAGTGACTATTGCTTTTTATTTGGAAAAACGATCCTCAGAAAGGATTTGGTAAAATGTTTAACAAAAAGAAAGCAACAAATATTTTTGTTATTGTATTGTTTATTTTGTTTTCCTGCGTTATTTTTTCTCCTATTTTAATAGCAGTATTCAAATCTTTTAATAAAGGTTTTACCAAATATAATGATTTCTTTTTATGGAAACCTTTATATTTGAGAAGTTATGTAAATTCTATATTCATATCTGGTTTATCTTCTGTTTTTTCTGTAATAATAGCAGTATTGGCTTCATATGTTTTTGCAAAAAAGAATTTCATAGGTAAAAATGTTTTGTTCTTTTTGTATGTGATTGTCATGATGATGCCTTTTCAAGTTACATTATTGCCTCAATACATAGTATCAAAAAATTTTTTATATTTGATACATACGGCGCTCTCATCATTCCGGCGATATTTGCGCCTTTCCCTGTATTTTTTCTTACACAAATAATAAAAACGCTGCCAAACGATATGTTTGAAGCAGCGTCGCTTGAAACTTCATCTTCATTTATAATTATAAGTAAAATACTTTTCCCGAATTTAAAAACAGGTATTGCGGCAGCGTTTGTATTGGGTTTTGCGGAATCTTGGAATATGGTGGAGCAGCCTTTGGTTTTGCTTGACGATAAGGGAAAATATCCATTTTCCGTTTTGTTCAGAACTATTTCTGAAATTGATCCGGAAATGATTTTCACAGCTTCTGTAATGGCAATTATCCTGCCTGCTTTGTTATATGCTTTCTTTCAAGATGAACTGACTGAAAGCCTCGAAACAGGTTATCTTGACGGGAATTTGAGTTAAAAAATCTAAAAAAAAATTCAATTCCAAAGAAAGCTGGAATTGAAATAATTTAAAAAGAAGTTTTGGTCGGAGTGACTGGATTTGAACCAGCGGCCTCTTGGTCCCGAACCAAGCGCTCTACCGAACTGAGCCACACCCCGATAATATTTAACTTCCCACGATCGCACCGCGCTTGATATTATATCAGATTATATATCTTTTGTCAATATGTGATTTTGCAAATATTAAAAAAAGGTTTAAATACGTAAATTCTCAAAGTAAGATCCACAGTGGACGCGGAAGTGGAAGTTACCAAGAGAAGAAAATGTGGTAGACTTAAGTTTGAGAAATTTTACACAAACTGGAGTCAAAAATGAAAAACACAACTAAAGGAAAGCACTTA
>JAVBPA010000054.1:0-3709 GCA_031549925.1 Eubacteriales bacterium | reverse complement strand
CCCCAACCATTGAATATTATACTACATCCGAAAACAAAATAAAAGGATTTATAGTTAAATATTTTGAATATTGTATGCTGACTATTGACATCATGTGAAAGAGATGATATAATTAGTGAACTATTCTTTCACTTTGAAAAGGTGGATTTATTATGAAAAAAATTCTCGCCGGAGTTCCTGCCATATATGAAAACAAAAGCGAAAATTATATGTTTTGTTCGTGTATGAATTCGCTTATGAGATATTTAAAAAAAGATTCGGATTATGATTTTACATTTTTCGCCGCCGTTACAGGCGACGCTTTTTGTCAGCTTTCACTTCCTTATCCGGACTTTGGATTTACCGACAGTTTAACTAACCGTCAAATGTGCAGCTGCGAATCTATAACACGTGCTTTTGACGCCTGCGGGTATGGAATGGCGGGAGTAGA
Source organism: Eubacteriales bacterium (assembly GCA_031549925.1). Classification (GTDB taxonomy): domain Bacteria; phylum Bacillota; class Clostridia; order Oscillospirales; family CAG-272; genus JAVBPA01. Next base: position 3,279 of record JAVBPA010000054.1, on the reverse strand, counting down.
AACTCAAATTTTAATGTCTGACAAACGCCTTTGGAAACGTGAAATTGTATCCTCGATAAATAGAAATATGCCCGTACTTTCTTTTGGAATCGTAGGACCTGAAACATGTTCCATTATAACCGGGTACGACGAAGACGGCGATGTTTTATACGGACACGCGCAATTCGGAGATTGGGAACCGGAAAATGTTTGTTCTTTTGATGAATGCAGTGAAAAGGAAAGGTATTTTAAAAAACGCAACGGTATAGATTATTCCCTCGCGCTTATTTTTATAGGAGCGGAAAAAAAGAAACCTCTTATGTCGGATATATGGCGTGATGTATTTGAGAATATATATTACTGGGCGCACATGCTTCCGGATGACCACGGAAAAGGAAACCGCCGTGTTTTCGGAGTTCGCGCTTTTTATGATTGGTCGGAAGCGCTGAGAAACGATGAAATCTTTTCCGATCCGCTTTGTCTTCCGGACAGGCAGGACGCTCATACCGGAATGCTTTGCATTGCCGCGACAAATTTGTTTTATGTACCCGAAATACTTGACAGGATTAAATATTATTGCCCGGATCTGACCTCTAAAATATTTGAAATGAAAGCTATCCATTCCGAACAGGAAGCGGTATGCCGTAAAATTTTTTCAATACAGGATGGATTTTTTATAAAACCATTACTTCTCGGAAAACGTGAAATACGATTAAAACTTTCCGAAAGCATCCGTGAACTCGGACGTTTGCAATCTCTTTTTGCCGATATTTCAGGACCTTTTTGAAGAAGATTTTATAATTAATTCAAAAATACTTTTTGGCGGTTAATATGCAAAATATTTTCAAAAAAACATCAAATCATGAACTTACATGGTTCGCAAAACGTTTTAATGCGTTGGTTGTGCCTTTTCCCTCCGGTATTACTGCGGAAATTATTAAAAAAGATCCCTTATGTTCAATATACAGCTCCGATACCGTATTCAACGCCTTGATAAAAGCGCATTGTTTTATCAAGGAAATAGTGAGCGAGCTCTCGGATATTTCCGAAGAAGGGCATTTTAAATATGTCCTTTCAAAGCTTGATTTAATTTGGGCGGTTTGCCATAAAGGTGAGCTTAAATATAAAAATAATGCATATTGTTTGTATTTTAAAAAACCTCTGTCTGTAAACTATAAAACTTTTCCCGATAATTATACTTTCGCATTTAAAAATATTTGTGATAACGGGTGTTTTGTTGAATATTTAAAAGAAAATGAACAAAAGGATTCTTTTAAAAACTGTGAAAGCGGATTTTTATATTTTGACAATGAATATACGGCTTTGGGTTTATATCTTTTTGTAAAAAAAGTATCGGAAAAAAGATGGTATTGGAAAGAAGATTTATCCGGAGGTTTTTCAAAATCACAATTTAATCCTCTGCTTAATTGCGTCGAACCGTTTTACCGTGCGGATATGAGAGTTTTTTGCTGCGGGGAAAGGCTTAAAATCGATGTTTTTGAACAATTCGCGGGTTACAGCGATGAAATGATCGGATATTTTAAAATAATTTATGATTTTGCAGCGAAAAATTATCCCGAATGTCTCCCGTATCAAGCTGGATTTTATAATTATATTGATTGTTCCGTAGCATTCAGCGCAGGTAAAAAATATTCAATGCTGGGACAGCTTGGTATCGGAACATCGGAAAATTTTTTCGTTTTTTACGGGGCTTTGTCAGGCGAAGTAAAAGAAAAAGTTTTTTCTGAAATATACCGGTTAAACGGCAGCCAAACAGATGCATGCAGGGATTGGTTCGCAGTTCAAGCAAAGGAAGATGCTGAACGGGCGGTTGAGGTGATGAAAATTAAAGCCGAATACGGAAAGAATATTATTCCTGCTAAAAACCAAAAGCTTTAAAAAATAAAAAACGTACCCTTTTATATTTGCGTAAATTGGGTACGATTTTTTTATATTATTCCGATTTTATTTAAGATATCTTTTCATTGATTAAAAAGCAAACGGAGGTTTTCATTTATTATTATAGTATCGCTGTCGTCACGGAGTGCGTAAATATGACTATATTTGAACATTATTACTTCATATCCGCCTCGGCAAAGTTGATCCTGTGTCGGAAGATAATTATTGCTGCCGTTTGTACATCCAAAACATAATGTGTGCTGATATGGGCTGTATGAGCGAAGCCTGAGCGAAATCTCTGAAAAAAATTCAAAAGGAAAAGGAACAATCGCTAAAGGCCCTATCGTAACTATAGTTTGACTAAAAGAAAAATAATCGGGAGCTAAACGGCCGTTTTCGTGTTCCTCTATTATCGCTTCATACATGTGATATCTCATGTGGGGTTCATTGTATTCCGGAACGATTCCTCCGAACTGCGCAAGCCTTGCTTTCGCTTCTTCTATAGGCATTATGGGAGCATACGGGATTTTAACTTCGTCTTTTATAACTCCGAGCGGAACGGTGCGGTATTCTTTTATCGAACGCCATGCTTTTACAGCATCTGAAGCTGCTATTTGTCCCAATTCATTTACATACCTTAAATCTCCGACCGTTTGACCGTTTGACAATCTCGGCCCGACATCTCCTTCGCAGCCGTTAAAAAACGCGGCAGGCGCTCCGCTTATTCTTTCAAGAGTGTCAAGCATGGGTCCCGCCCAATCTCTTGAAATTTCAAGATTTGCGCCTGCCGCCGTGCAATGCGCTCCGTAATGGATAATTGACCCGATTTGTTTATTGCTTTCCTCGTGTATAAAACTGACAACCGTCATTTCCGGATCATATGTTCCCCACGGATTTTGTCCGAGTACCACACTACCGTCCGGATTTAGCTGACGCCGGTTTATCCCGACGTTGCTTTCAATTGACGCTATTCCGAAAAGCGCGGGTTTTTGGCTAAGGCTTGCTTGTTTTGCGGCAGAAACCGTTCGTGGAACAAGTATATTATCGACATACTCCCAATTAATTCCGCCCCATCCGATAAGACCGGATGTACAGGGACCGGAATGAGTGTGGGTTGCGGAAAGTATTACATTACTGCCAGGAACTCCGGCAGCTTCGCCCGCGGCTTTTCTGATTCTATCCGAAAGTTCGTTTTCGAACAAACAAACGGTAGCGGAAATCAAAAGTATTTTTTGATCCTTGTATGAAAGCGCAAAAGCCGTAACTGTCAAATCATCGTTTACCGACTGCGAAATAACATCGGGACGATACCCGAAAAGAGGAGTTCCTACAGGCGGGGTTATTATTTCCCGTCCGATTCCGGCATAAAGCTTTTCCATAAAAATACCGCCTTAATTTAAT
>JAVBPA010000102.1:0-5350 GCA_031549925.1 Eubacteriales bacterium | reverse complement strand
TGAACTAAAGCTTTATAATTCAAACCGCAATTTGCTCGGACCTCATCATCGTAATGATCCCGAACCTTGGGGAGTTGGTCCGAATACATTTTCATTTGAAAACGAATGGAATGACTGGAAATGCAGAGGATATTTAGACAGGTATTCTTTTGTCAGATTCGGTATCGATTTATAATATAAAAAAAAGAGCGGTCGCTTTTGAGAAAAGCAAAGTCAACAAGTTGACTAACCGCAAAACTTTTAATATTTTGAAACTTCCGCAAATAATAAAGCGGAAGTTTTTATTATTTATCCGAAAACTTCTATTGCCGAAACAATACGCAGCATTTCTTCTTCAATCTTGTTTCGTCCGTAAGCATCAATAAATCTATTTTTGTAATTGTTTGTTTTCAAATTAAAAAATAAAGTCCAAATTCCCCAGAAAACATCTACATGCCGGTCTCCGACCCCTCCGTTTCCGAGATCAATAAACCCGCTGAAGTTCCAATTATCGAAAATTATATTCGGTAAACAATAATCTCCGTGAATAAGTGTATCATTTTTCAGAAGAAAACCATAATTTTCTACAACTGACCACGCTTCTTCTTCATTTTTATATCCAAAACTGTCAGGGAAATGGCTTTTATCATATAAACCATGTATTTTATTAAATTTTGCTTTGGCTAGATATCGTTCGGTTTGATTTGGAACCGGGCAGCCTTCAAAATCCAAACTGTGTAAAAAACAAAGTTTTTCTGCGAATAAATCGCATAATAGTTTAGGATTATCGAGGTATTTTTCACAAATTAAATCGTTTCCGTATATTTTTTTGGTAAGCAGCCAATCGCTTTCTTCCGATACATAAGCAATCACTTCGGCTGCCAGGCCTTTTCTAAAAAAATATTCAGTCATATCTGCTTCTGTTTTAAGCGAATTTTTAGAAGAAGTTTTTATAAAATACCCTTCCTCTTTATCGATAAAAATAACCTCAGCTTCCGGGGAACAACTGCTGTCATACAGTTTCGCATTCTGCAATATTCCACGAAATATTTCAGGATATTTTTTTTCATCGAAGTTTGTTATTAATTTAAGATTCATAACATTTAAAATATTATATATTTTCTATGGTTGTTTTTTGATATTTTTTTATATCTATTTCGTATATTTCTCCCTCTCTAATTTCAATTGCTCTTGTGCAATAAGCGAGCATTGAGGGACGGTGAGTAATTATTAAAGCGGTAGGCTGTTCTTTTGAAGATTGAATCTTCGAAAGTATCTCTTCTTCTGTTTTTTCATCAAGAGCGCTTGTGGCTTCGTCCAATATAAGCAGCGGAGCTTGTCTTATCAAAGCTCGTGCTATTGAAATACGCTGTGCTTGTCCTTCTGATATACCGCCTGCTTTTTCGGTTATTTTCGTATCAAGTCCGCTGGGCATTTTACGTAAAAAATCACCGGCAGCGCAAATTTCGAGAACTTCCCACATGAATTTTTCATCAGCCGAAGGATTACCCGCAAGTAAATTATCGCGGACAGTACCGCTTACCAAAGAATTTCCCTGCGGTACATATGCTATGTGCCTTCGTGTCGCAGCGTTTGCTTTTTCAATGCTGCCATCATCAGAAATAAAATCAATATTACCGGTTTGCGGATTACATAAAGCAAGTACAAGTCTTATAAATGTAGTTTTCCCTACCCCGCTTGTTCCGATAATACCGATACGGTCTCCGGGATTTATCATATAATCGAATTTTTTGAAAATAAAATTTTCGTCTCCGCTGTAAACAAAAGAAACATCATTAAATTTTAAACCGATTTTTTCAGTTTTAAAGGTTTCTTTAGTGTCGTTTTCAGCGGCTATTTCGTCCGTAGTCATCAAGCGTCCGGCACTAGCTAATATACTGATTATTTGCCCTACAATTCCCGATAAACCCATTATCGGTCCCTGTACTTGCGATACCATAGAAATTAATAGAGTCATAGTACCGTATGTTAAATTACCGTTATATAAACCGAAAAGACCGACTCCGAATGCCGCAAAATATCCGAACATATAAACAAAACGAATACTTATATTCATATAAACACTCATTCTGTTGCGTTTTAATATCAATTTTAAACGGTTTCTTCTTAATTCTTTTAATTTTACGCAGTTATCTTTTTCGCTTTGCATTGTTTTGATAACCGTGATATTAGCAATACTTTCCTGTAAAAAAGAACGGTATTTAGCTTCGCTTTCCTTTACTTCCACTTGCAATTTTTTATAAGGCTCCCCGTATATCAGGGTAACGATTATTCCCACGGGAACTAATAATAAAGCACATAAAGTAAGCTGCCAGGAATAATGCCACAAAATTATCAGAGAAGCTCCCAAACGTATAATTGTAGTTATAAAAGTAGGTATAATTGTGGCGATACCGCTGCATACAGTATCTACATCGCTTGTTAATCTGGTAAGCAAATCTCCGCTGTGAAACTTTGAAAGACGCAGCCAATCAGCACGGAGTATATGCTCATAAATATTGATACGTATTCCGAATGAAAATCTTTCACCGATATAAGTACCGAATATTGTTGTTAAAGCTCCGATAACCGTACTTGCTACGGAAACGGAAACCATCAAAATAAAACCGTTTATAAAACGGGTATCTGATGAAGTTGCGGAATCAACTACGAATTTAGATACAAAAGTGCTCCCAAGACCTATTAATGACCCTAATATATCGAAAATTAATATTATAATCATAATAGGTATAAAAGGTTTCGTGTTTTTTCCAAGCCATTTCAAATATCTGATTTGATTTTCACGGTCAGATAATAAATCAATTAATCTTTTAAATATTCTTTTCATATTCCTATATTCTATTATTATTATACAAATTTGTCAATAGACTTCCTGCGAAATAAAAATTATCAATTATATTTTATTATTATAATCATGTTTTTTCCGAAATTGTAAATTATAGTTTAGAATTATTTTATGGTTTACGATATATAATTTGTCAATATATAAAATTAAATAGTCAATTATATTATTGACAATCATTAAAATCTGGTATATTATAAATGTTATAAGATAATATTATTGGGGAGAGTTAATTATGACGATAAAAAAAATAGAAGAAAGTTCGAAACTTACATTAATTCTTGACGGAAGGCTTGACACTACCACATCACCCAAATTGGAAACCGAACTTCGTTCATCTCTTACAGATGTCAAAGAATTAATTTTTGATTTTAAAGATTTGGTTTATTTATCAAGCGCAGGACTTCGTGTAATATTAACAGCTATGAAACAAATGAAAAAGCAAGGTAAAATGGTTATAAGAAATGTAAACGAAACTATTATGGAAGTATTTGAAATAACAGGCTTCGCTGAAATGCTTACAATTGAATAAAAATATTAAAAATAAATTTGCCGTTTCAAAAATAAGCCTGTTATTCCATTAGGTTTTATATTTGAGCGGCAATATTTTATTATATTATATCTTTCGAATCAAAGGTGAACATAATATGCAAAAAAATATATTTAAAAAAACATCTATAGATCAAATTACTTCCCCTGAACAATTAAACGATTATATTAAAATATCGAATCCTTCCGTTTGGCTGATAATAGCTTCAATTTTAATATTTTTAATTTCATCTTTAATTTGGGGTTTTTTCGGGAGTATGTCAACATCGGTCACTTTGAAAGGTGTATTTACCAGCGGGAATATTGTATGTTTTTCTGATCCGTCGTCTGAAATTAATTATTCTGCCGGAATGAAAGCTTCAATTATTAATAATGACGGTTCAACTGTTACAGGACATGTTTCAGAAGTAGCTTCTACTCCGCTTTCGTACACAGAAGCTTCTTCTGGCATAAGCAACGATTACGCTATTTATGCTTTGTCATTGACCGACTGGAATACGATGATAAACATAAATATAGATAATGTTTCATTAATAGAAAACGCGGTTTATACAGTAACAATTACAATTGAATCAATACGCCCTATTAGCTTAATATTAGGTTAACAATTATGAAGAAATATGTCAAAGTACCGGTTATTATGCAAATGGAAGCGCTTGAATGCGGAGCAGCTTCTCTTTCCATGGTTATGGCTTATCACAAAAAATGGGTTCCTCTTGAAAAAGTAAGAAGAGATTGCGGTGTCTCGCGTGACGGTTCATCTGCAAAAAACATTTTAAAAGCGGCGAAATTATTTGGAATGAACGCAAAAGGTTACAGATGTTCAACAAATGAATTAAGTACATTCAATCTCCCATGTATAATTCACTGGGGATTTAATCATTTTGTCGTTTTTTGCGGTTTTAGCGGAAAATACGCTTATATCAATGACCCTGCAAGAGGAAATATAAAAATCCCAATAAATGAATTCGATAAAAATTTTACAGGTGTAGCTTTAGATATTACTCCGTCAGATGATTTTATTTCGGATGGTAAACCTAAATCTACATTTAAATTTGCTTCAAGCCGTTTAAGAGGTACTTCCCTTATATTCGTTTTTATAATACTTACTAGTTTCATAACAGCTGTAATAAACCTGATTTATCCTGTTTTCGGAAGAATATTTTTGGATACGCTGCTCGGTTCCAATGCTCACCCCTGGTTTTATCCTTTCATATTTATAATGGCTGCCGTAACGGTTATACAAGCTGTTATTCTATATATTAACACAATTTATATGTTAAAAATCGAAGGTAAACTTGCGGTTGTATCATCTTCCGTATTTATCTGGCATGTTTTACGTTTACCGATGGATTTTTTTTCGCAAAGGCTAACCGGTGATATCACACAGCGTCAGGAATCAAATGAAAGTATCGCATCAACTTTGATAAAAGAACTCGGACCTGTGCTTATAAATTTTTTAATGCTTATATTATATTTGGTTATAATGATAAGATTTAATTTACTTCTTACATTAGTAGGTATTATATCGGTATTTTTAAATATTTTTATTAACCAATACATAACAAAAAAACGAATTAATATAACCCGCGTACGAATGAGGGACAGCGGTAAATTATACAGTGCAACAGTCGCCGGAATAGAAATGATTGAAACAATAAAATCATCCGGAGCGGAAAACGGTTATTTTGAAAGATGGGCAGGTTACAGCGCTTCCGTTAACAAAGCCGATGTTGATTTCGCTGTTATAAATCAATACTGGGGATCAATACCTTTTATTATAAAATCTTTGTCCGATACCGCAATATTAATGGTAGGTATTGTTTTGATAATGCAGGGGGATATAACTGTCGGTATGCTTTTGGCTTTTCAGGGATTTATGATATCTTTCTTAACACCGGTTTACAGTTTAATGGATATAACTAAAAATGTTCAGGAAATGCGTACTTCAATCGAACG
>JAVBPA010000090.1:0-13975 GCA_031549925.1 Eubacteriales bacterium | reverse complement strand
CGGGAATTTTTGGATCATCAAGTGCGGTTCGCGCAGGAAATGGCGCATTATTTAGGCAAGAGCACCGCCCAAAGTGAAGAAATCGCAAAACGCCTGATTGACTTGTATGAAGAAAACAGTGGTGGAACATCATGAAATTTTTCGATGATTTTCTTTGTCAGGAAAACAAAAAATCTCACACTGTATGCGGGGATTATTGCGTTTGTGAACGAACTTCTGCGGGGATGATATATGTGGTATGCGACGGTATTGGTTCGGGCATTTACGCCAATATTTCCGCTATAACTTGCGCCAGCCGTATTGGAGAGCTGTTTCGCGGGGGAATGTCCATTCGGATGACCATCGAAAAAGTAGCGGCTTCCATGCATCGCGCCCGCAAAGAAGACATCCCGTTTTCCGCTTTTTCCGCCGCTGTGATTTTACCGGACGGAAGATTCACCGTGTATTCATATGAAGCGCCAAGTCCTGTCTTATTGCAAAACAATCACGCAACCGTACCGGCTTCACGTTTTTATACGGCTGAATTTGAAGTAATCGGCGAGGTGTCCGGCAAACTTCATATGGGAGATTCTCTGCTTCTTTTTTCAGATGGTGTAAGTCAGGCCGGATTGGGACACGGTTACGGAATGGGGATCGGTTCGGAAGGAGTTGCGGATTATATCAACCGAAACTACAGTTCGGATGATTCTATTGCCAAACTTCCGGAGCGGATTATGCAGATGTGCAAGACCTTATCGGCAGGAAGATGCGAGGATGACACTACTCTTGCGCTCCTGTACTGCCGGGATGCGAAAGAGATGACGCTGTTAACCGGACCGCCTTCCAAGCCGTCGCTGGATCATAGCTATGCGCTGGATTTTATGCGTATGCCCGGTCAAAAAGTGATCTGCGGTTCAACAACAACGGATATTATCGCACGCGAATTAGAATTAGAAGTAATAACCCTTTCTATAGGCAATTCTTTTGGGCAACTGCCGGAATATTGGATTGAAGGAACGGATTTGGTTACCGAAGGTGCGATTACATTGAATCAGGTCTATAATATTCTGGATGAACCTACGGAGAGATTGTCCGGAAATTCAGTAACGGAACGCCTTTGCCTTATGCTGCGTGATGCGGATATAATCAATATGATGATCGGAAATGCGTCAAATGCCGCCCATGAAGATTTGATATTTAAGCAGATCGGCGTTCATGTCCGAAAGTCTACAATAGGACAGATTTCAGATAGATTAAAAAAAATGGGCAAACTGGTAATTGAAAGGTATTATTAGGGGGTTACTTCTAACATATACAGGCAGGAAAATTCAATTTTTGCTAATAAAAAATACTGCTGATCACTTGGTAGCGGCAGTCAAAAATGCCCGAAAATCAAAAAAATTGAAACAATCTCGATTTTATGGACTATTATAAATTACACCACGATATTACACTTTCAGCAAGCCGGATAATATGCTAGACGAATTAATTCGCATTGAATTGAACTTAGACATCAAGCAGTTAGGATTTATTGCCGTACCTTTTTTAGACAAGGGGATTGAAACGTTCGCTGCGGAAATTTCAACGGCAAAAAGTGCGTGAAAAAAGCCCGCTAACCTTGCGGCTAACGGGCTTCCATGTTCCTCGTGGTGGAGATAAGCGGGATCGAACCGCTGACCTCTTGAATGCCATTCAAGCGCTCTCCCAGCTGAGCTATACCCCCAAGAATCCTATATAATTAATATAAAAGCTCCTACATTATAAAATATATATCTGTTTATGTCAAGATAAATGATATAAATATTTTTATAATATAAAATTCAAAACATTAAATAAAACTGTGATTTATTTCTCCCGATACAAACCGCAGTTTTATTCTTTTATTTAATTATAAAGTGTATTTATATAATTACAATTTTGGTCCTAATTTTTTTAATGATTCTGCGAGTTCGTTAAATTTAGGATTTTCGGAATAATATTCGGATTTAGGAGATCTTAATAATAAATAATATAAAATCTCACCGAACATTGAAAACTCACCTCTGGTAATTTTCAATCTCAAATCATCGTCTTTACTTACCGCTATACTTAAATATATAAGCGAAGATGCGTCTATATTATAATTTTCTATTTCGTTTTCAATCGAGCCGCAACATTTTACATATTGTTCAAGCGCGGAAATGGAATCTTCTTCATTTTCCAAACTTTTAAATAAGCGCATAAATAAATTACGGTAAAATGAATCAGAATATTTTCTCTCTTCCAATACAGTACCAAGATATCCGTAAAAACAGTCGTACAAAGTTTTTAATTCATAAAGTTCTTCAATACTTTCTTCAAAATTATTTGTTTTATTTTTATTATCATAATCCGGATACTTTGCAAAAAAACCGAAAGAAATTAATTGCTGAAACATTAAAGGTAAATATTTTTTAGCAAATTCTATTCTTTCTTCTCCTTTTAAGAGATGCATTGTTTGATTTTGCATGGTTAATCCCGCAGGAGATAATTTTTGAGCCATTTTAATAGCTTTATCCAAATCATAAATACTATATAATTCCTGCACTAATAATGCGGTGCTGTCTCTTCTCATTTTTTCGTCCGTACTGATTTCAAGTATCCGATTTAATAATATATCCGCTTCGTGATAATACTGGATGTTTTCGGTTTCCGATAATTCATTTCTGTTATTTGCAACCGCAGTACATAAAAGTGATCCTAAAATAAAAATTATTTCTTCATCATCCGGATAAATATCGTGAGCAATTCTAACTTCGGAAAGCCTTTGTTTCCATTCCATTTTATGGATTTTATTTTTTAGTTCATCTTTATATATTTTTAATTCTTCTTCTTTTTTATTTATTCCGAATAGAATTTCAATTGAAATATTATATATTTCCGCTATCTTGGGTATAATTTCTATATCGGGATAACCTGCTCCGGATTCCCATCTTGATATTGCCTGCGGTGAAACGGATAATTTTTCCGCTAAATTTTCTTGAGTTATTTTGTTTTTTATTCTGTAGTCTTTTATCACTTTTCCTATATCTATTTTCATAGCGGCTCCCCTTCGCAGTAATCTTATTTGCTGATGATTATATAATACAATATTTCAGCGCAAATATCAATCAAGTATTAATTTACATAACTATATGATTATTTTATTTATTATACAATTCAAGTACCAAGAATCAAAATAATTAATAGTTTTGACTTTTGTACAGTAATTTTTCAGAAAATAAACAGATAACTATTGACAACAGTTATAAATTGTGCTAGAATACTGGAGCGTGCAAACCGAGCAGCACATGTACATAGTTTTAATGTTTATAACTATTGTGATGCAGTTTACCGCGTTGAGATGCGCCTGTAGCTCAGTGGATAGAGTGTCCGGCTACGAACCGGCAGGTCGTAGGTTCGAATCCTATCAGGCGCGCCAAATAATAAAGCCATGAAACATAGCTTAGACCGCTGTTTCGTGGCTTTTTTGCTTTGTATTCGCTGATTTTTTAAGTAAAAATAATTTTGTTTTATTAAATATTTTTTAAGTCTTTTAAGTATATTTATATGAAATGCATCATGAAAAATAATAAATATATTTATACATAACAAAAATAAAAAAAGCTGGAAGAAACTCCGGCTCAAACCAAAATATAATAAATATCATCAAAAAATAGCCCAATTATCAGCTAAAATTTCATCTTGAAACGCGAGCCAGTCCGTCTGCCATTTTTTGTCCGCTTTCCACATAGCAATATAAGGCTGACTGTCCAGCGGTTTATCTTCTCCGATGTATTTTGCTGTACGGTCGTTTACTTTACGCTGCGTGTCCTGGGTATTGAACAGCGGGAGACATAACGCGGGCATTAATACAATCCTTATACCAATTTTATTCAACTCCGTAATTGTTCGAAACTCATAGGCTTTTAGCCGCAAATAAAACATCCAAAAATTAGGTAGTGCACTGCTCATTTTTTAAAAATTATGGTTATCTTATCTATCAATTGACCTCGCGGTTTTGATTAGCTGGGTTTAATTGGTTTGAATAATAAGCGAATTTTTGTTCATTTATTTTTATTTTAACCGAATCAATTAACTTAAAATTGATAAAAAGGAAATATAAATATTAACCAATGAAAAAACATAGGCGATTATCGTTTTGTCTTAATTCGCCGAAATAATTTATAATAAATATATCTTATAAATGGCCTAATTCTACCGTATAGTTGAATTTTTTTTATGTTTACAAGATCAATAAAATTAAATAACTTATTTTGTTTCCCTATTTTAATCCCATTTTGAACAACAATATGATTAGCGTGTTTTGCGTTTGATTTAACATATGCCAAAAGAAAATTTTCTTCTTTTGTACTTATTTTTGTAAATTCAGGAATCAAAAAATGACTCGTAGCTTCGCAATCCTTATGAAAAAGATCTTTTCGAGTTTGAGTTAATTGTTTATCATGAACACGGGATTTTACACACACATCAGGAAGATAGTGAAGTGAAAATTTATTTAAAAAAATTTTATACCACATAAAAGAATCTTGATTGTAACGTAAAGTTTCATCAAAATTACCGCAAATATTGAAAACATCTTTATGTATTAAAAAGCAACATCCATTAAATGTTCCTTGGTTCAAGAGTATCATTAAAACATTATTACAATTCTCAGTTTCATTTTTTTTCAATATGCGCTTTCTTTTAATTTGCATAATAGCTTTTGAATTTTTATCAATTTGCATGCTTTCACAATAAATTAAAATTTTTTTGTCTTCCAATTTAGCTAAAGCGTTAACTTGGAATTCAATTTTTTCCGGCATATATACATCATCATGGGAAAGCCATGAAAAATATTCTCCCCGCATATTCTTAATTCCGAGATTTAATGCGGAGGAAACACCTCCGTTTGATTTGCTAAAATAACGAATATTATCTCCGTAACTTTGGGCAATTTTTTCTGTTTCTCCGTTATCTTCTGATCCATCATTGATAACAAGTACTTCGATATTTCGATATGTTTGATTTAATGCACTTTCAATAGCTTCGCTCATAAAGTTGCTCCCGTTATATACAGGAATAATAATTGAAACCAATGGCTGATATTTTTCCATATTCCGATCCATTTTAAAAATTATTTATACAATATATTGAAAATAAAGTTATCAAATATACATAGACAAAATTTTATTTTAATATTGATATTTTTGTTTTCAAATAATTTTAATTATTCATCACACTATTATATATATCTTTCATTTTCGGGATAATTTTTTCGTAATCATATTCTCTTGAAATTGTAATATTTTTTTGTCCCATTTCCTTGCGCATTTTTTCATTTTGTATCAATTGTTCGATTGCTTTTTGAAATGTATCTATATTTTCCGGGTCACATAAAAAAGAATTTACACCATTTTTAGCATAATCCCGAACTCCCCTGATATCTGATGCAATCAGCGGTAATCCGCAACTCATCCCTTCTATAGCTGCTAAACCTAAACCCTCTCTTTTTGAGGGGAAACAACAAATATCGGAACAATGGTAAAGCATATTAATATCTGTACGAAACCCAAGCAAATGAATTCTATCGAAAATATTTAACTTTTTCGCTAATGCTAACAAGTTATCTCTTTCCAAACCTATCCCTGCGATCGCATAATGAATATCTTTTCTTTCGATTTTTGCGATTGCTTTAATAACCGTTTCATGATTTTTATTTTTATTCAGTTCTCCAACAGAAAGAAGCAGGAACGCGTCATTAGGCACACCAAGTTCTGCTCGTTTTGAGGCTTTATCAACTATTACATTGCGAAATTTTTCTATGTCGATCCCAACTCCAGGTACATATTCAACATGCTTTGCCTTCATCTTCTTCTGTGCAAATACATAATCTTCTTTGTTGATCGTGATCAAAACATCAGTAAATCGAGAACAATACTTTTCTATGGGGTAATACATCAACCAATTTTTCAATGGCGCACCTTTGAAAAAATGGAATCCATGTGCTGTGTAGATAACTTTAGTTCCTTTTTTTCTGATATTATTCGCGGCAATCCTTGTCAACATAGCAGCTACAGGGGTATGACAGTGAATGATATCATATTTTTCATTTGCGAATAACTTCTTTAATTTTCCATATGCTGAAATGTTTTTGATGGAGAGAGGATTCCGACTCATTTCTATGTTAAAAAATTTTGCCCCATTATCCAACAGCTTTTGTTTAATTGGTCTTTCCAACGAACAAGCCATATCAACAATATTTCCGTTATTTTGGAGTTCATTGATAAATTCAACAAAAAACATCATGGTATTGGATATGGTTGTAACATATAAAATTTTCATTCTCAATTTTCCTTTTAATTCAACAGAAAAACAAAGATACATTTTTACCAGTTTTCGGGCTTATCGGTTATTTTTGTATTGTATCCCGCTTCCCCTAGTAGTTTGATTTTCATCTTTAGCAATCTATGTAATTTTTATATTCTAATCAATGTATCTTGAACTGAACTTATTTCTATAATTTTCATTTTCATATTCTCTGTCTATTATCCATTTTTTTCTTTGAAATCATTGTACAATTTTTGTATAACTCTGTCAACGGTATTTAATATAAAAACAAAAAATAAAAATTGTATATTTATGTTATAATAAAAAAATAAAAATATTTTTCAAAAACACCGAGCGTTTTTAATTATTTCAGACACTTATATATGACTGCAGTTAAAAAAATAAAGCGAAAGGTAAGGCTATGACTAATAAAATATACACTGGATCAGAAAAAGAGTTTGAAAACATAGTGAACAGAAATAAACTTATTGTATACTCGACAGTCATGGCTTATCTGCATAATGGCGGAGAAGTTGACGACATAGTGCAGGAAACGTTCATATACGCTTATTATAATTATCAAAGTTTACGTGAAAACAATAAGCTTACCAGCTGGTTGTGTGCTATTGCAAGAAACAAAGCAAAGAAGTATTATCAGACGGCAAATAAAACTGTATCTTTAGATGAATTTTCAGAAAAATCTGACACAAATTCAACAGAAGATAATTTCATGGAAGCATATCAGCGAACAGAAATAATAAATGAAGTATATAAACTTTCAAATAAATACAGAGAAACGATATTACTTTATTATATTGCGGAAAAATCTATAAAAGAAATAGCGGAGATATTATCGATTCCGGAAGGAACGGTACGTTCAAGATTAACAGAGAGCAGAAAAAAATTAAAAAAAGGATTGGTGGGAATAATGTCAACTGAAAAGAATAATATCATAAATAATGAACTCTACGAAAAAGTCCAAAACAATATCAACAAAGCATACGAATATTCAAAAAACAACCAAAAAAAAGAAGCATCCGAATTATGTGATGAAACAATTAAAATGATAAGCGAATATTCTTCATTTACAAATGGAGATGAAAATAATCCTCTTAAATTGCTATACAATTTATACCATGCGAAAGCATTCTCATTGGAATATGTAACTGAAAAAGAAAAACAGCTTGAATATCTTAAAAAAGCTTTGGAATTAGTTGAAAAGTCCGGTGATTTTAAATGGCTTGCAAAAGAATATATTAATTATGGAATAAATATTTCCAACGCAGGCAAAACTACGGAAGCAAGTGAATATTACGCCAAAGCGATCGAAACAGCCGCAAAAGCAGATGATAAAGTTTTATTAGCTGAAGCTATGTACTGGCAGGCAAATAGTTTTTATGGTTCTAACGAACGGGAGAAAGCGCTTGAACAATTTTCAAAAATTGTTGACTTGAAGGATGAATTATTAGCAAACCAAAGAAATGTTTGGCTTTACGGATTGGCAAACGGTTCATACAAAATACTTAATTCTGCCAAAAGCAAAGGACATCTTGAGGATATTTGCGAATTCCAATCAACTTTACCGGGGATAAGATATACAGAAAACAAAGCGGTTTTACATGGTGAACCGGGATACAGCGATCCGGGTGGTTACCGTATCAAGCCTATCGTGGATATTTTTGTAGTAATTTCTAAACTTGATGATATTTTGAGAAATGACTTCGTTAATGGCTATACAGAAGAAAAAGATAGATTTTCTTATTCATATAATCCTGTAAAAACAAAACTTGAGGTATTAAGCACAGACGAAAAAATAGTTGTTTCCGGTGAAACATTCAGCGAATGCATACATATTCAATATACCGATACTGTAACCGATGGTGCTGACGACACGAGCTGGCAGGCAAACCTGAACAGAAAAATCAGCGGAATAGTAAATGCATGGTTTGCACCTGACATTGGAGTTGTGAAAATCACCAAAGAACACACATACAGCAATGAAGTGGGCGGATTTTCAATTGAACTGAGCAGTTATAATATAAATAATAAAGGGGAAACAGAATTAAGAAAAAAATATTTGCCTCTCGCTGTCGGAAACATTTGGAAATACGAAACTTTCAGAGAAGACGGGAGCCCGCTTTCAGATACATTTGAATATGAAAATGTATTCGAAGTCGAATATGCCTCCGATGAATATAATTATATATCCAATTGGGGTTATGCTTATAAAAAATAAATGAATATAAATATTTATATATAATTCCTTAAATCAATTAAAATACCCTCGATACAATTATAGTGATTTATAATTGTAAGCTAATAATTAAATAAAAAATTTAAATAGCAAAATCTGATTAATAAACGCTTTTCAGTTATGTACGATTTCCGAAAAGCGTTTATTTTTGTTCCGGATATTTATAACAAAGTCAGATTTTTATCTTATTCCAGAGATGTCATGCGGAAAATCATTCCCATATATGAAAGCATATTAGTATCCGTTACATGAATTGTCTGATTGTCACTCTGCCCGAATCCGAGTGTCAGCAATTCAAAGCCGTTAATCACTTTAACTACATGACAGTCACTATATCCGTTCCCAATAAAATCCACGTATAAAATCTTTCCGTTTGCGTGTATTTTTATTGTATGGCATATATCGACGAATCTTTCCTCCGGCATACGATTTATAACTTTATATGTTCCGATTCTTTCAAGCCACTCCTGCGGAATTTTTTCGGGTTTAAATTCTTCTCCGTCAGGATAGTTGTTTATCAGCATAATTTTGCATCCGCGCAGCGGTTCATAGCAAAAGCGTATTTTTAGTCCGTTGAAGGGGCTTCTTCCGCGTTTTGATTCTCTTTTCAATGTAAAAAAACCGTTTTCATTTAATAACATGTCATAATTTTTTTTAGCTATAACACATTTATAACAGCCATTTTTACCGTATATCCTGGCATAACAGAGCGCGGGAGAAGCATAATGACCTGTTGGTTCACATTCTGTCAGGGGAGGATTCAAAACGAACGATTTTGCGGGCATTTGTACAGCTTTTATGTTTTTTATTTCCAATGCCTTTTTCAACACAAAGTTTGTAAAAGCTCCGATCACCGCTCCTCCTGCCGATGAATTGGAAAGAACTGCAACCGCAAGACGGTGTTCGGGTATAATACAAACATCTCCCCGCGAATAGAGAAGCGCTCCGCCGTGAGAAGCTACTTTTCCGATATAATCCAAAGCATACCGTCCTATATTCCAAATAAGCCCCACTTTATTTCCAAAGCTTAACGGAACGTTTTCAGCCTGAGGCGTCAGCATTTGTAAAACAGTATCTTTTTCAAGAATTTTTACTCCGCTGAAAGTTCCGTAATTTATATATGCAAGCAAAAATTTTGATAAATCATTTACTGAGGAAAATAATCCGCCTCCCGGTTTATTGCGTATAGGTATTTCGGGTCTGGGAATAATTCCGGCGTAATACTGAGCATAATTTTGTGAAAGTTCATATCTTCTGGTAAATGAACTTTTATTCATACCGAGCGGTTTTAATATAGTTTTTTCTATATATTCTTCATATGGAATTCCTGCGATTCTCTGCACAGCAACGCCTAAAACCGAAACGGCAAGGTTTGAATATGAATAAAAATATCCGGGAGGGTTTGAAACATATTCGTTTTTGAGATAATCTATAACTACTTCAAAAGGACGGGGATCATAACTGTAAAAATGCGAAAGATAGTCTCTCGGAAGCCCCGAATGATGCGTCATCAAATCTTTGATTGTTATTTGTCTGCTGCCCTCAAATCTTGATTTTACCGAAAATTCTTCGATATAATCACGAACAGGTTTGTTTATATCGAGTTTTCCCTCTTCGGCAAGCCGCATTGCCGCAGTCGCCGTGAACAACTTTGTTATAGATGCAATTCCGCAAATCATATCGGGATCAGCAGGCATTTGCGCTTCAATGTCCATATAACCATAAGAACAAGTCATCGCAACCTCATCACCGTCGCAAAGCGCGAGCGAAACTCCGGCAACAGAATGTTTTTTACACTCCGTTTCCATTTGAGTGTAAAGTTCTTCTTTTAATTCATCGTATTTTCCCATAAATATAATTTTATTCCTAACTGCGGGTTGTAACCGCTTTTTTGAGAGAGTTTGAATTTACTACACCATATTTATACGGAAACAAATTTTTATAAAACTAAATTTCTTTATAAGGATCAAAATCGAATTTAAAATCGTCTCTGTTTGCCGCTCTAGAAATCTCAAGTTCATCGCGGGTATAAACTTTTTCGAAAGGATTATGCGGCTCGGATTGATACCAATAGGCAACGGAAGCTATATCATCTTGTAATGGCAGATACCTGTGTTCGCTTCTCCAGCCTAAATCCTGTATGGTAACTTTAAGATCATTTTCAAATCTTATAGGATCTGTGATGTGGAAACGGTACATACTATGTCTCTCTCCCGCAGTATTTGAACCCTCTCTCGGATATGAAGCTTTTCCGTCGAGAACAGTCAGATTTTGATATCCCATAAAAGGAGCGGAAAAATTATTTAAAAACCCCCATGCTCCTCCGAAATAATCTTCAGTTCCTGTTCCGCAGTAAGTAGGAAATTCACTGTCACCGTCAATAAACGCTTTTACTTCGCCTTCACCCCACCAATCCTGATCATTCTGCTGCCAGGAGAGCTGGGTTCCTATGTAATGTCCTTTTCCTTTGATATTATCTATAATTGTATAATCATCCATATACTTAACTGGATTTGTACGATTGAAATAAGCATGAAAATAAGCTTCATCGTCCAAAACTTCACATTCGTCAACCGAAATTGCATAATAGAAATATAATACTTCCATCGGAGCAAGGTTTTCTATGGTTATCCTAGCGTGTTTCTTAAAAGGCATTATTAAAAAACAGTTCATTCCTCCGGTCGGAAACGTCCCCATTGGGAGAGCGGTAACTTCCAAGGCTTTACCCCAACCGCTAAGGAAAAAATCTCCTATAGGACAAACAACGCTCGGATTTTCTTCGTTGTCCCAATAAATGCGTATTACAAGTTCTCTAAACCAGCGTTCGTAAATCGTCATCCAAATATGAGTTATTTTCCCCATACCTTCAAAATCCATTAAAGGAGTTTCTTTATGCGCTTCAAGTCTGATATACGGACGTACTTTCCATTTTTGCCCGAGTTCCCTCGCGCTTGGATTAACTCCCGCCCATTTTTGACCCAATTTTACCACTTCCGGTTGAGGATAAGGTGAAACAGGTGCCATTCCGCCTTTACCTTTTTCACCGTATACATTTTCAGGAGTAAAAAGTCTTGTTTTACCGCTTTTTAATTTTGTGAGTTCATCGAAAAACATAATTTTTTCCTTCTTTTTATTTTAATTTATAATTCAAACACATAAAATGTGTTTCAGTTCCATAAATTTATATCTTGCGGATGAGCTTCTTTTAAAATATCGAGCTCATAGAACGATGGCAGAGGCGGAAATTTTCCCGTCGGAAGAGTCTGATACCAATAGCAAACCGTTGCGATATCGTCCATTCTAGGCCAGTATTCGCTTCCGTCCGAAACCCAGCCCAAATCCTGCACGGTAATCTTCAGCGATTTTTTAAACCTTATCGGATCCGGTATATGGAATCGGTATAAACCGAACCGCGTTTCCGATTCGTATTTTCCGTCAGGTAAAATTACCTGCGGCATCCCAACATAAGGAGCAGAGAAAACTGTATATTGTTTGTTGTTCATGAAGTCATAAGCACCGCAAAAATAATCTTCCAATCCGGTAGAACAAATAGTGGGATATTCCCTGTCGTCGTCAAGATAAAATTTTACCTCGCCCTCTCCCCACCAAGCATTGCTTTTCGGAGAAATTGCCATATACATTCCAACATATTGCCCCTGTCCCGAAACTCCGTCAAGCGCGGTGTAGGGTACTTTTTTTTGTACCGGATTTTCGCGTCTGAACTGCGCGTGAAAATAAGCCGCGTCGTCAGGGATATCCGTCAAAGTATAATTTATCTGATAATAACATTGCAAATTAGATTTATTCATGTTTTCGAGAGTTATACGGCAGCTTTTTCTGAACGGCATTTCAAAATAACAGCAAAGTGCTTTACCGGGATTAACAGCAATAGGTATAGAATTAACCTGCGCGTACCTGTTCCAGCCCGAACAAAAGAACATTCCGGCAGGACATTCGACGCTGGGATTATCTTGTCCGTCCCAATATATTCTTAGAATGGCATGACGCCAGTTACCGGAAAGAGTCATCCACATACTTTGTATACAACCGGAACCGCTGATATCGGCAAGAGTATATTCTTCGTCCGGTTTCGCCACTATATACGGAGAAATTTTCCATCCGATACCCAAATTACGAGCGCTGCGAGCACCTACTCCGTCGGCTGACCTGCAAGCTCCGCCTTTTTCTCCGGTCGGATTTTCCGCTGAAATCGTTCTGGATTCAGCATCAGAAAGTCTCCAAAGATTTCCTGTATTCATTCCCATTCCGTTAAAATTCATTGTATATCACGCATTTCTTTCTATTCGAAAACATAAACGTCAAAAACGGTTTTCATTACATTATCGAATGTTTCAACTTGATAACCCGTAAAGTAATCGTTCGAGCCGTAACTGTTCCGGAATATCATTATTCCGCCTCCATCTTGATTTTCATCTCTTTCATAGGCTATTGCGGGAAGAGAATGACCTCTGCCGACACCAAGAGGGATTCCGCGGTCGAGATAAGAAAGCATTTCCTCAAATTGCGTTCCGTTCAAACCAGGTTCACTTTCACTCCATTCCTTAACAAAATGACCTTGAAGAGGACATTCAGCAAAAAGCTTTCTTCCGTTTTCGATAAGATTTTTCGGGACAGCTTTTTCAAAAACATTTACATCATATACGGCATCTTTATTATACGGCCATGCTTTTTCTTTGATTATACCGTATTTTTCATAGCCAGAAGCTATATTTGAAAAAAAATCACCGTCACAATCTCTGCCGTTGGCTATGTTTGCATAATGGTTTGCATATTCGACAGAAAGGAAATTAAATTCTTTCCCCAAAAGTCCGGTATACATATATTCAAGTAAAAATACCATTGTTTGAACCGAACATGTTCCTCTGGGTCCTTGATTGCGTATTGAAATTCCCCTTCTTGCAATTTCTCCGCGCAGATCCGATTTATTTTTTATACAGGGGCAATCGGAAGAAATTATTCCGCCTTGAAATTTTTGTTTTTCTATTCCGTTTTCTATGTAAGAATCGGATAGTGGAAGCTTATATTTTCCCCAAAATCCTAAATTGTCCGCCCAATGCCGATAATATTTATCTTTTATCACAAATGTACCGCTTGATTTTCCGGTTACAATAACACCTTTTTGGAAAACGGTGAATGAAGCTTCAGAATTATATTTATATTCGTTTTCGGTAGGATAGCCGAGAATACCTTTTTCTTCTCCTATGGATAAATACTTTTCAAGTATTTCGTCGCGAAGAGTAATTGTTTTTGTAAATGAATTAATACAATAACTTTTTTCGGACATGACAGCCTCCGTTTTTATAATTTTTAATTATTTATAGTTATTTTTTTGTTATTTATCAATTGGGATTCTACCATAACTATTATTAAAAGTCAATTTTTAATAATTCTATG